>JAGOCN010000058.1 GCA_017998735.1 Giesbergeria sp. | reverse complement strand
ACCAAGAACTTCAGCCCGTCCTCAACGCGCGGGCGCACCACTTCCAAGAGCGCCTCGTCCAGCCCGGTCAGGCCCAGGCGCGGGTCGCACAGCAGCACGATGCCCGTGAGGCTTTCGCGGCTGACCAGGTAGTTCACCATCACCTGCTGCCAGCGCATCTTGTCCGAGCGCGACACGGCCGCGTAGCCATAGCCCGGCAGGTCGGCCAGCACCGCGTCGGTGGTGCCCTGGCGGCCCAGTGAGAACAGGTTGATGTGCTGGGTGCGGCCGGGTTTCTTGGAGGCAAAGGCCAGCTGCTTTTGCTGTGTCAGCGTGTTGATGCAGGACGACTTGCCGGCATTGGAGCGGCCGACAAAAGCAATTTCAGGCACATCGACCTGCGGCAGCTGGTGCAGCTGCGCGGCGGTGGTGAGAAACCGGGCGGTGTGCATCCAGCCCAGCGCATAGCGGCCATCGGGAGCGGGCAGGGCGCTGTCGGCAGCGGGCGCGGAAGGGGCTTGTGTCATGGGTCAATGAAGGGCAACAGAGCCTCATTGTAGAATCGCCCGGTTCTGCGCCACCCAAGAAGTCCCCCAATATGAAGTTGCTTGCCTCCTTGCTTACGGCTGCCGTGCTGGCAGCGCCCGCCTTGCCGGCGTTTTCCCAGGCAGCGGCTGCTGCTCCTGCTGCCGCTGTTGCCAAGCCCGACCTTGCGAAGGGCGAAGCCAGCTATTCCACGGTGTGCGTGGCCTGCCATGCCGCCGACGGCAACTCGGCCATTGCTGCCAACCCCAAGCTGGCGCAGCAGCACCCTGAGTACCTGTCCAAGCAGCTGCACGAATTCAAGTCCGGCAAGCGCGCCAACGCCATCATGCAGGGCTTTGCCGCCATGCTGAGCGACGACGACATGAAGAACATTTCCTGGTGGCTGGCCTCCAAGCCCGCCACCGAGGGCTTTGCCAAGGACAAGGACCTGGTCGCCCTGGGCGAGCGCATCTACCGCGGCGGCATTGCCGAGCGCAACATCGCTTCCTGTGCCTCCTGCCACAGCCCGAACGGCGCCGGCATTCCTTCCCAGTACCCGCGCCTGAGTGGCCAGCATGCCGATTACACCGCTTCGCAGCTGCAGCAGTTCCGCGGTGGCGTGCGCCTCAACAGCGCGCAGATGACCGGCGTGGCCGCCAAGCTCAACGACCGCGAGATCAAGGCGGTCTCGGACTACATTGCCGGTCTGCGCTGAGCCTTCCGGCGCCAGGGCACAGGGCTCCGGGCGCACGGAACCAACCGCCAGCCACACACCCTAAAAGGGCGGGTCCATCCACACGATGGCCCCGCCTTTTTTTATTTGGTACCTTCCCACCCCATGTCTGATAACACCCTGGGCATTCGCCCCTCTTCGGGATCGCAGGCCATGCGCAGCACGGTGGAGTTGCTGTCGTCCATGCGGTTTGCAATTTCGCTGCTGACGGTGATCTGCATTGCCTCCGTGATCGGCACGGTGCTCAAGCAGCACGAGCCGGCCGTGAACTATGTCAACCAGTTCGGGCCGTTCTGGGCCGAGCTGTTTGCCGCCCTCAAGCTCAATGCGGTCTACAGCGCCTGGTGGTTCATCCTGATCCTGGCGTTTCTGGTGACCAGCACCTCGCTGTGCATTGCGCGCAGCACCCCGAAGATCCTGGCCAACCTGAAAACCTACAAGGAAGACATCCGCGAAAAGAACCTGCAGGCCTTTCACCACAAGGCGCAGACCCACCTGGTGGGCGCACCGGAGCAGGAAGCCCGGCGCATCGGCCAGATGCTGGTGGGCGGCGGCTGGAAAGTGAAACTGCAGCAGCGCGACACCGCCGCCGGGCCGGGCACCGGCTGGATGGTGGCGGCCAAGGCGGGCGCGGCCAACAAGCTCGGCTACATTGCCGCGCACAGCGCCATCGTGCTGGTGTGCCTGGGCGGCCTGCTGGACGGCGACCTGATCGTGCGTGCGCAGATGTGGTTCAACGGCAAGGTGCCTTACACCGGCGGCGGGCTGATTTCCGAGGTGGCGCCGCAGCACCGCCTGAGCGAGCGCAACCCGACTTTTCGCGGCAACCTGCTGGTGTCCGAAGGCTCGCGCGCCGGCACGGCCATCCTGAGCCAGTCGGACGGCATCCTGCTGCAGGACCTGCCGTTTTCCGTCGAGCTGAAGAAATTCATCGTCGAGTACTACTCCACCGGCATGCCCAAGCTGTTTGCCAGCGAGGTGCTGATCCACGACAACGCCACCGGCAAAGTGGTGCCGGCGCGCATCGAGGTCAACCACCCGGCCCACTACAAGGGCGTTGAAATCTACCAGTCCAGCTTTGACGATGGCGGCTCGGCCGTGACGCTCAAGGCCCAGCCCATGGGCGGCAGCGCCGATGCCAAACCCTTCGAGGTCAAGGGCACGGTGGGCGGCGCGGCGCAAACCATCCAGGGCAGCAACGGCCAGGCGCTGGGCCTGGAAGTGATTTCGCTGCGCACCATCAACGTGGAGAACTTTGCCGGCGAAAACGCTGCTCCGGGCGTCGATGTGCGCAAGGTGGACCTGCGCCATTCGATTGATTCACGCCTGGGTGCAGCCAACAAGACCGTCACCAACAAGGAGCTGCGCAACGTCGGCCCGAGCATTGGCTACAAGCTGCGCGACGCCTCCGGCCAGGCCCGCGAGTACCACAACTACATGCTGCCGGTCACCATGGAAGAGGGCGGCCCGTCGGTGTTCCTGCTGGGGGTGCGCGAGACGCCGTCCGAGCCGTTTCGCTACCTGCGCGTGCCCGCCGATGCCGATGGCAGCCTGGACGGTTTCATGCAGTTGCGCAGCGCCCTGGCCGACCCGGCAGCGCGCGAGCAGGCGGTGCGGCGCTATGCGGCCCTGGTGGTGGACGGTTCGCGCCCCGAACTGGCCGAGCAGCTGGCGCAGTCGGCAGCGCGTGCCCTGGGCCTTTTTGCAGGCACGGGCACCACGGGTGTTTCCGAAAACGGCAAGCCCCAGGGCGGGCTGCCTGCCATTGCCGACTTCATGGAACTGAACGTGCCCGAAGCCGAGCGTTCGCGCGCTGGCGAGGTGCTGGTGCGCATCCTGAACGGCACATTGTTCGAGCTGGCGCAGGTGGCGCGTGAACGTGCCGGTCTGGCGCCGCTGCAGCCCAATGCGCAAACCCAGGACTTCATGACGCAGTCCGTGCTGGCCCTGAGCGACTCGCAGATCTACCCGGCGCCGGTGGTGTTCGAGCTCAAGGACTTCAACCAGGTGCAGGCCAGCGTCTTCCAGGTGGCGCGTGCCCCTGGCAAGAATGTTGTCTATCTGGGCTGTGCATTGCTGATTCTGGGGATTTTTGCCATGCTCTACGTGCGCGAGCGCCGCATCTGGGTGTGGCTTGCGCCGCGCGACGGCGGCTCGCACGCCACCATGGCGCTGTCCACGAACCGCAAGACGATGGACGGCGACGATGAATTCGCCCAGATCACCGAAAAACTCATCGGGGTGCGCCCCACAGGAACCACGGCATGAACACCGCAACCACCACCAGCCCCACCACGCTGACCCTGAACGAAAGCTTCAGCTCGCGGCGCAACTGGTTCGACTGGCTGTTTGCCGCCATCGTGGTGGCCGGTGGCCTGTTTGCCCTGCAGCGCTATGCCGCGTACATGGACGTGTACGAAAAGGGCATCTTGCTGGGCGCCATTCCTGCCGCCATCTGGCTGGGCTGGTTCTGGCGGCCCTTGCGGGTGCTGATGCTGGTGGCCGCCGGTTTTGCGCTGCTGGCGATTGCGCTGTACCAGCAGGACGGCCAGGGGCAGCTGGCGCAGGCCGAAACGGTGTTCGGGCTGAAGTATTTTCTGTCCAGCCAGTCGGCCATCCTCTGGATGAGCATGCTGTTTTTCATGGGCACCATCTTTTACTGGATCGGCATGGTCTCGCGCGGAGAAGGTGCTGCCATGTCCCTTATCGCTTCGCGCCTGGTGTGGGTGGCGGTCGGCATGGCGCTGATCGGCACGCTGGTGCGCTGGTACGAAAGCTATCTGGTGGGTGCCGATGTGGGCCACATCCCGGTCAGCAACCTCTACGAAGTGTTCGTGATGTTTTGCTGGATGACGGCCACCTTCTATCTGTACTACGAGGAGCAGTACAAGACACGCGCCCTGGGCGCCTTTGTCATGCTGGTGGTCAGCGCGGCGGTGGGCTTTCTGCTGTGGTACACGGTGGTGCGCGAGGCGCATGAAATTCAGCCGCTGGTGCCGGCCCTCAAAAGCTGGTGGATGAAGCTGCATGTGCCGGCCAACTTCATCGGTTACGGCACCTTTGCGCTTTCCGCCATGGTGGCCTTTGCCTACCTGATCAAGCAGCAGGCGACCGAGACGCGCTGGTACAAACTCGCGCCCCTGTGGCTGCTGGGCGTGGTGCTGTGCTTCGAGCCGATGGTGTTCCGTCCCACCACGGGCGAAGCCGCAGGGTCGAGCTACTGGATGGTGTACTTCGGCATTTCGGCGCTGATCGTGGGCAGCATCCTGTTTGGCCGCCGCCGCATTGCCGCCAAGCTGCCGCCACTCGCGCTGCTGGACGACATGATGTACAAGTCGATCGCCGTCGGCTTTGCGTTCTTCACCATTGCCACGGTGCTGGGCGCGCTGTGGGCCGCCGAGGCCTGGGGCGGCTACTGGAGCTGGGACCCGAAGGAAACCTGGGCGCTGATCGTCTGGCTCAACTACGCAGCCTGGTTGCACATGCGCCTGATGAAGGGACTGCGCGGCACCGTGTCGGCCTGGTGGGCACTGGTGGGGCTGGTGGTCACGACCTTTGCCTTCCTGGGAGTCAACATGTTCCTGAGCGGATTGCACAGCTACGGAACGCTGTGATCCTTTTTTGAAAAAGCAGAATTTTCTTTCTTGAACCTGCTGGTATTAAAAAAACCGGCAGGTTTACGGAACGAGTGCAAGGGTTTTCGCGTCCATAGGTGCATTGCTTTTCCTGCAGGACACCGGAGTTCGCCATGCCTTTTTCTTCCCGCCGTTCCGGCTTCATCCATCCCTTTTCTTCTGAAATCACGCCGTGCACGGTGTACGAGGAGCGGCGCAACCTGCTTCGGCTGATGGCCAGCGGGGCTGCAGGCGCATCGCTGGCTGCCTGGGCCGGACGCGAAGCGCTGGCGGCCGAGGGGGCACGCCCCGGCAAGCTGCCTGTGCTGGCGGGCGCCAAGTCCGGCGTGGCAGGTGCGGTCACCCTGGAAAAACCCACCAGCTACGAGGACGCCACCAGCTACAACAATTTCTACGAATTTGGCACCGACAAGGCCGACCCGGCGCGCAACGCGCACACCTTGAAGACCACCCCGTGGACGGTGGAAATCGAGGGCCTGGTGAAAAAACCGGGCAAGTACGGCATTGAAGACCTGATCAGACTCAGTGCGCAGGAAGAGCGCATCTACCGGCTGCGCTGCGTTGAAGGCTGGTCCATGGTCATTCCCTGGGTGGGTTATTCGCTGTCCGAGCTCATCAAGCGCGTCGAGCCCACAGGCAGTGCCAAATATGTGGAGTTCGTCACGCTGGCGGACAAGGTGACCATGCCGGCCCTGGGTTCGCGCGTGCTCGAATGGCCCTACACCGAAGGGCTGCGCCTGGACGAAGCCATGCACCCGCTGACACTGCTGGCCTTTGGCATGTACGGCGAGGTGCTGCCCAAGCAGAACGGCGCGCCGGTGCGCCTTGTGGTGCCGTGGAAGTACGGCTTCAAAAGCGCCAAGAGCATCGTCAAGATCCGCTTCACCGACAAGGAACCGGCCACTGCCTGGAACAAGGCGGCCAGGCAAGAATACGGCTTTTATTCCAACGTCAACCCTGACGTGGACCACCCACGCTGGAGCCAGGCCACCGAGCGCCGCATTGGCGAAGGCGGCCTGTTTGCCAAGCGCCGCAAGACACCCATGTTCAACGGCTACGAAGCCCAGGTGGGCCAGCTGTACGCCGGCATGGACCTGAAAAAATTCTTCTGACAAGGCGCAACCGGCCCTGCCAGCACCGGCTGCACTGCCTGCAGCGGGTCTGCGCCAGAGGCCCGTTTCGCACCCGATTGCCATGAACCTGAAAAAAATGCCCATGCACCGCGCCGCCAAGCCGGTGGTGTTCGGGCTGGCGCTGCTGCCCTTTGCCTGGCTGGTGTACGCCGCTGCCTTCGATGCGCTGGGTGCCAATCCGGCCGAGGCGCTGATCCGCGCGCTGGGCGACTGGACCCTGCGCAGCCTGTGCCTGGTGCTGGCCGTCACGCCCCTGCGGGTGCTGACCGGCACGCCGGCGCTGGCCCGGTTTCGCCGCATGCTCGGGCTGTTCGTGTTTTTCTATGCCGTGCTGCACCTGCTGGCCTATGCCTGGTTTGACATGGGGCTGGACTGGGGCGAGATCGTGCGCGACATCCCCAAGCGCCCTTTCATTCTGGTGGGCTTCATGGCGCTGCTGCTGCTGGCGGCGCTGAGCGCGACATCGTTCAACCGCGCCATCAAATGGCTGGGCGCAGCGCGCTGGCGTGCGCTGCACCAGGCGGTGTACGGCGTGGCCGGGCTGGCCTTGCTGCATTTTTTCTGGATGCGCGCTGCCAAAAACAACTTTGCCGAGGTGTTTGTCTATGCCGCCATCGTTGCACTGCTGATGGGCTGGCGCGTGGTGCAGGGCGAACGCCAGAAGCGCCGCGCTGCAGTGTCAAAGACAGGTGCTGCGGCAAAAACCGCAGTGGCTTCTTTGTGAAGAAGCCATCGGCCTTTTTCTGATGCTATCAAAAAAATAGCTTCTGGCGCTTGCTGCGCCTGGGCTGGAGGCCTTTTTGATGCAGAAATGCAAAATTCGGCCTTGCCGCAGCTTTGTCAGGAGCGAAGCGGTAGCAGTGCTCAGGCAGAGGTTTTGCGGGGCGTCGGGCTGATCTGTGCAGTGGGCAGCTGGTAGTGGCCCTCGTCAAACAGGTCGATGCCGCAGGCCAGATTTTCCGCCCAGTCAAAAAAGTCGGCAATGGCCTGCTTGCCCTGGATGGGCGCGCCGTGCTGCGGCACCAGCATGGAAATATCAAGCTGGCGCGCCATGCGCGTCCACAGGCGCAGCACCTTGTTCGACACCATGTAGCGCTTGTGAAAGCCTTCCATGCGCGCGATGTGCGGTTTCAGGTCTGTGACCGGCACGGCCGCCTGCGCGCCCGAGACCATGGACACGCCCAGGTCGCCCGTGAAAAGGATGCGGCTGACAGGGTCGTAAAACTGGAAATTGCCTTCGGAATGCAGAAAGTGCGCTGGCACCATCCAGATTTCGCTTTTGCCCAGCGCAAGCCTGCCACCGCTGTCGGGCACGCCGATCACGCGGTTTTCGGTTTTTCCCACCTTGGTGAAGTGCGGTGCAAAGCGCTCCCAGACGCGCGAGATCACCAGCAGCGCAGAGGTGCTGGTCAGCCACCGGTCCAGCGAGGCGATGATGTCCGGATCGGCGTGCGAGGCCAGCAGGTACGACAGTTTCTGCGGAGAGAAATGCTTGGACATGCCCAGGAACAGCTGGTTGTAGGCCAGGTTGCCACCCGGATCGATGATGGCGCCGGTGCCGTTGTCCACGATCAGGAACTGGTTGGCCTGCACCGCCTGTCCGTCCTCCTCGATCAGGTCGGTGAACATGTAGCAGGCATGCTGGGGGTCGCGGTAAAGCTCGATGGGCATTTTGTTGTCAAAAGATCAGATAAGCACAAGACTGTAACTGAACATTGCTTTTGTTAAATAATGACCAACGGGCACCGTGTGCCTTTGCCGAGCGCACAGGCACATGTGCTGAAAAGCAGAGTTTGCCTGGTTGCAGTGCAGGTGAGGCGAAGGCGCTTTCCCTGGCTTCTTGCTGAAGCCAGGGAAAGTCACAGGCGCCATTGGCCAACCGCAGGGGGCTTTCAGGCCAGCAGCTGTTCGCCCCTGAAGGTGTCTGCAGCGGTTTCCGGCTGGCGTACCAGGTACGCCTGGTCTGCCTGCACCAGCAC
>JAGOCN010000057.1:5273-7992 GCA_017998735.1 Giesbergeria sp. | reverse complement strand
ATCTGGGGTTGCGGGCAGGGCATTGGCGCGGTGAATGCCGTCACCAGCACCGCCGACATGGTGGCGCGCCTGAAGCGCGAATACCAGGCAGCACGCCAGCGGCTGGCGCTGTAGCGCAGCAGCGGCTGCGCCGCCTTTTCACTTTGCCCTGTTTTCTTGCCGATGCTGGCGTCCGTGTGTTTTGCGCCGGACGCCAGCATTTTTTCATGGCGGGTGCGGTTGTCGCAGTGGCCTGCAGGTGGGGGCTGGTGCGTTGCTTGCCGCCGCCAGCAGGAAAAACCAGGCTGTCCTAGAATGCTTGTAATTTCAGGAATTACTGAAAATTCAAAAAAATTGAATGTAATGCAAGCCCTTTTATCAAACCAGCACATGTTTGTCGCGCCCCGCCGGCCCGACAGTGGCAGCCTGTGGCAGGTGCTGGCAGCATTGCTGTGGCTGCCGCAGGCAGCGGCGCTGGCCTGGGCGGTGCAGCAGCTGGCCAATGGGGCGGGACTGGAGGCTTTGGCCGTACCGTTGGCTGCTTTGTTGCTGGCCGGCCTGCTGCGAAGCGCCTGCGAGGCCTGGGGCACACGGCGCGTGTTTCTGGCGGCACGGGTGCAGCTGGCGCAGGTGCGTGCGCAGGTGGTGGCCGCCTTGGCAGCGCGCTCACCGCTGGACCGGGGGCGGCCCGCCTCGGGCCTGGCGGCCAGCGTGGTGGCCGAGCAGGCTGAAGCGGTGGTGCCCTGGCTGGTGCGCTACCAGCCGGCGCGCTGGCGCGTGGCGCTGGTGCTGCCGGTGCTGCTGCTGGCGGTGGCCTGGGTGGCGTGGGCGCCGGCGCTGGTGCTGCTGCTGGCGGCGCCACTGATTCCGCTGTTCATGGCGCTGGTGGGCTGGCGCGCCCAGGCCGCCAGCGCCGAGCACCTGCAGGAGCTGGGCGACCTGAACGCCTTTTTGCTCGACCGCCTGCGCGGTCTGTCCACCCTGCGCGCCCTGGGCGCCGTGGACGCCACCGCCCTGCGGCTGCGGGCATCTGCACAAGCGCTGCGCCAGCGCACCATGGCGGTGCTGCGCATTGCCTTCTTGTCGTCTGCGGTGCTGGAGCTGTTTGCCGCGCTGGGCGTGGCGATGGTGGCGGTGTATGTGGGCTTTCACCTGCTGGGCACGCTGCAGTTTGGTGCCTGGGGCCGGCAACTGAGTTTGGGTGAGGGCTTGTTCGTTCTGTTGCTGGCACCGGCGTTTTTCGAGCCGCTGCGCGACCTGTCGGCCGCCTGGCACGACCGCGCTGCGGGGCAGGCCGCCCTGGTGGCGCTGGCCGCGCTGGCCCAGCCGGGCGACCACAGCCGGGCACTGTCGGGGGCGCAGGCGAGTGCCGAGGCAGGCATGGACACGTACATGGACATGGACAAGGACACAAACACAGGTGCAGCCATGCCGGCTTTGCCGCTGGAGTCTGGCGCGCTGTCGGTGGTGCTGCACGGCGTCTGTTTTGCCCCGGCAGGCGAGCGCGCCGTGCTGAACCAGTTTGGCCTGGACATTGCAGCCGGCGAACAGGTGGCGCTGGTGGGGCCAAGCGGCAGCGGCAAGACCACGCTGCTGGCGCTGGTGGCCGGGCTGGTGGCGCCAGACGCCGGCAGCATCGTGGTGGGCGGCATTCCCTTGACCGACACCACCGCCAGTGCCCTGCGCCTGCGCATGGCGTGGATGGGGCAAAAGCCCCATGTGTTTGCCGGCAGTGTGGCGGCCAATGTGGCACTGGGCCGCGCCGAAGTGCTGGCGCCGCAGGTGCTGCAGGCCATGCGCTTTGCCTCTTTGCAAGGTGTGGCGCAGGCGCACCCGGCCAGCACCTTGGGCGAGGGCGGCAGTGGACTGTCGGGCGGCGAAGCCGTGCGGCTGGCACTGGCGCGGGTGGCGGTGCACGGGCGCGCCGGGCTGCTGCTGGTCGATGAGCCGACAGCGCACCTGGACAGCGAGACCGCACACCGCGTCACCGATGCGCTGCTGCAGCTGGCGCGTGGCAAAACCCTGCTGGTCGCCACGCACGACCCGGTGCTGGCCGCCCGCCTGGGCCGCGTGGTGGAGCTGCCCGCTGCCGCTGGAACTGGAACTGGAACTGGAATTGGAATTGGGGACAAGGCATGACGCGCTCCACCGCACTGCGTTCCGACCGCCGCCCTTTGCGCCACCGTTCCCGGCGCGTGCGCAGCGACCTTGCGCCGGTGCTGCGTTTTTTCCTGGCATCGCGCCCGCGTCTTTTGCTGATGGGCGCTGCGCTGGCCATGGTGACGGTGCTGATGGGCATGGGGCTGCTGGGCCTGTCGGGCTGGTTCATCACGGCCACCGGGCTGGCGGGGCTGCAGGCCAGCAGCGCCATCGCATTTGACGTGTTTCAGCCGTCTGCCGGCATCCGTCTGCTGGCGCTGGGCCGCACCGGGGCGCGCTACGCCGAGCGGCTGGTGACGCACGACGCCACGCTGGCGGTGCTGGCCGACCTGCGCGAACAGCTGTTCCGGGGCTGGGCACGCCCCGAGGCGGCGCGCCAGCTGCTGCTGCGCCCGGCGCAACTGCTGTTCAGGCTCACCGCCGACATCGACGCGCTGGAGTCGCTTTACCTGCGCGTGCTGGTGCCGGTGGCTGCCGCGCTGGGCGCAGCATTGCTGGCCGGCGGGGTGCTGGGCTTTTTGAACTTCTGGCTGGGTGCGGTGCTGGCGCTGTGGTTGTTGACGACTGGTGGCGCCATTGC
>JAGOCN010000057.1:0-5173 GCA_017998735.1 Giesbergeria sp. | reverse complement strand
GTGGCCGTGGTGGGCGCCAGCGGTGCGGGCAAGTCCACGCTGCTGGCGGCCATTGCGGGCGAACTGGCGCCACTGCAGGGCAATGTGCAAGCGCTGCCTTGCTGCTTGCTCACGCAGCGCACCGAACTGTTTCAGGACAGCCTGCGTGAGAATCTGCGGCTGGCCGACCCGGCCGCCTCAGACGACAGGCTGTGGCAGGTGCTGCAGGCGGCCGGTCTGGCTGCTGACGTACAGGCGCTGGCCGCCGGGCTGGACACGCGCCTGGGCGAAGGCGGCCTGGGCCTGTCGGGCGGCCAGTCGCGCCGGCTGGCGCTGGCGCGGCTGCTGCTGCTTGACACGCCGCTGTGGCTGCTGGACGAGCCCACCGAGGCGCTGGACGCTCACACTGCAGACGATGTGCTGCAGCACCTGGCCCAGGCAGCAGCGGGCCGCACGCTGCTGGTCAGCACCCATTTGCGCCGCGAAGCGGCCCTGGCCGATCGATTGGTGTGTGTGAAAGAGGGCCGCACCGTGGCCGATGTGCAGCGCGGCACCCCCGCGTTTGACGCCGTGCTGCAGACGCTGCGCGCCGACTGAGCCAGGCCCGGCCCGAACACCACAGAATTCAGAAAGGACCCCCTTCCATGGACCTCGACATCGTTGCGCTCTCGCGCCTGCAGTTCGCCATCACGGCGCTGTACCACTTCCTGTTTGTGCCGCTGACCCTGGGGCTGGCGGTGCTGCTGGCCATCATGGAGACGGTGTATGTGATGACCGGGCGCACCGTCTGGCGCGACATGACCAAGTTCTGGGGCGTGCTGTTTGGCATCAATTTCGCCATGGGCGTGGCCACCGGCATCGTCATGGAATTCCAGTTCGGCATGAACTGGAGCTATTTCAGCCACTATGTCGGCGACATCTTTGGCGCACCGCTGGCGCTGGAAGGGCTGATGGCGTTCTTTCTGGAAGCCACCTTTGTCGGTCTGTTCTTTTTTGGCTGGGACAAATTGTCCAAGCTGGGGCACCTGATGACCACCTGGGCGGTGGCCATTGGTTCCAACTTTTCTGCGCTGTGGATTTTGATTGCCAATGGCTGGATGCAGAACCCGGTGGGCGCGGTGTTCAACCCCGAAACCATGCGCATGGAAATCACCGATTTTCTGGCCGTCATCACCAACCCGGTGGCGCAGGCCAAGTTTGTCCACACCGTCTCGGCCGGCTATGTGACTGCTGCCATCTTTGTGCTGGGCGTATCGGCGTGGTATTTGCTCCAGGGGCGCAACGTGCAATTGGCACGGCGCTCCATGACGGTGGCGGCTTCGTTTGGCCTGGCAGCGGCGCTGTCGGTGGTGGTGCTGGGCGACGAAAGCGGTTACCTCTCGACCGAGCACCAGAAAATGAAGCTCGCCGCCATTGAAGCCATGTGGAAGACCGAACCGGCCCCGGCCGCCTTCACGGCCTTTGGCTTTCCGGACCAGGAAGCGCGCGAGACGCACTACGCGGTCCACATTCCGGGGCTGATGGGGCTGATCGGCACGCGCTCTCTGAACACTGAAATTCCCGGCATCGAGGAGCTGGTGGAGCGCGCCAAGCTGCGCATCGAACGCGGCATCCAGGCCTATGGCGCGCTGCAGACCCTGCGCAGCGACGCCAGCACGCCGGCTGCGGTGGCAGAAGCGCGCAGCCGCTTTGAAGAGTTTGGCGCCGACCTGGGCTATGCGTTGCTGCTCAAACGCTATGTGGACGACCCGCGTGAGGCCACGCCCGAGCAATTGGAGAAAGCCGCCTGGGACACCGTGCCGCGCGTGCAGCCGCTGTTCTGGTCGTTCCGCATCATGGTGGGGCTGGGCGCGTTTTTCATTGTGCTGACCGGCGTGTTCTTTTTGCTGTCGGCGCGCCGCAGGCTCGATGCCTACCCGTGGCTTTTGAAAGTGGCGGTGTGGTCCATTCCGCTGCCCTGGGTGGCGGCCGAGGCCGGCTGGATTGTGGCCGAACTGGGCCGCCAGCCATGGGTGATTGAAGGCGTGCTGCCCACGGCGGTGGGCGTGTCCAGCCTGGGCGCGGGCACGGTGCTGATGACGATTGCCGGCTTTACGCTGATCTACACCGTGCTGTTCCTGATCGAGATGAAGCTGATGCTCAGGGCGATCCGCAAAGGTCCTGAAGGCCATGCGCCCAAGGACGACCGGCATGTGCCGCCACAGCCAAAAGACCGGTCAGTGCCCGATGGCATTGCTGCACCCCTGGTGCCGGCGCCAGCGCGCTGAACGCCCTGCGCAAAAACGGAAACAAGGAAACACGGAGAACATTGCCATGGTCCTGCATGAACTGATTTCATACGAACACCTGCGCCTCATCTGGTGGCTGCTGCTGGGGGTGCTGCTGGTGGCCTTTGCCGTGATGGACGGTTTTGACCTGGGGGTCGGCATGCTGCTGCCCTTTGCCGGGCGCACCGACCTGGAGCGGCGCACTATCATCAACTCGGTGGGCCCGGTCTGGGAAGGCAACCAGGTGTGGCTGATTCTGGGTGGCGGCGCCATCTTTGCCGCCTGGCCGCAGCTGTATGCCGTGTCGTTTTCTGGCTTTTATTTGGCGATGTTCGCCATTCTGGTGGCGCTCATCCTGCGGCCCGTGGCCTTCAAGTTCCGCGGCAAGCGGGACGATGTGCGCTGGCGCACGCGCTGGGACTGGACGCTGTGCATGGCCGGGCTGGTGCCGGCGCTGATTTTTGGCGTGGCCATGGGCAATGTGCTGCAGGGCGTGCCGTTTCGCTTTGCACCGAGCGACATGCGCATCTTTTACGACGGTAATTTGGGTGGTCTGCTGAACCCGTTTGCGCTGTTGTGCGGTGCCGTGTCGGTGGCCATGCTGGTGATGCACGGCAGCGCCTGGCTGTGCGTCAAGGCCGATGGCGCGGTGGCCGAGCGCGCCCGCCGCTTTGGCAGCTGGGCGGCGCTGGCCACGGTGCTGCTGTACGCGCTGGCCGGCGCGCTGCTCTGGAGCAGCATTGACGGTTTTCGCATCACCAGTGCCATCGTGCAGGATGGCCCGTCGAACCCGCTGCTGAAAACCGCCGAGCATGCGCCCGGCGCTTGGTTTGCCAACTACGCAGCGCAGCCGTGGCTGTGGCTGGTACCGGGCCTGGGGCTGGCCGGGGCCGCACTGGCCGCAGCGGGCCTGCGCCTGCGGCGCGAGTGGCCGGCGCTGCTGGCCAGCGCGCTGGCCGTGGCGTGCACCGTGCTGAGCGTGGGCGTATCGATGTTTCCGTTCATCCTGCCCTCGTCCATCGACGCGCGGGCCAGCCTGACGGTGTGGGATTCTTCCTCCAGCCACCTGACGCTGTTCATCATGCTGGTGAGCAGCACCATCTTTTTGCCGCTCATCGTGGCCTACACCAGCTGGGTGTATGCAGTGCTGCGCGGCAAGGTGGACGTGGACGCCATCGAGGAAGCGCGCGGCCATGCGTATTGAGTGCGGGCATGGCTGCGGCAGAACATTTTTAGCACTGGTGAAAGAAAAATTTCTTTTCCAGCGGCCGGTCATCTGAACAAAAAAGTGAAAAAAAAGGACACAAGCATGTGGTACTTCGCCTGGATTCTGGGGCTGCCCCTGGCTGCTGCCTTTGCAGTGCTCAACGCCATGTGGTACGAGCTGATGGACGACGAGGCGGTGCGCGTTGCCAACGCCAGTCCAAAACAGAACTGACATGGAAAACCAGCAGGATGGCAGCCTCCATCTTCCAATGCGCCACCAGGGTGCAGGCCTGGGCAGCAAAGTCATTTTGCTATTGAAATAATAGCTGCTGGCGCATGCTGTACCTGCGCTGGAGGCCATTTTGGCTTGAAGTATTTGCTGCGGGCACCAGGGCTGCCGAATGCCGGGCGCGTGCCGCCGGTTCAGCGCAGTCAGTCTGCTGCGGCTGCCTTGCTGCTGCCACCGCTTGCACCGGTCAGCAGGTCTTTCAAACCCAGCACCTTGGTGACCTTGGCGCCCATGCCCATCAGCTGCATCGCGGTTTGTGGCGAGAGCTTTTGCACATCGTCAAACCAGGTCACCAGGCGGTCGATCAGCTCGTGCATTTCGCGCATGCGCTGCAGTGCATGGCGCTCTGCGTCGCTGCCGGGCTCTTCCAGCAGGGCATTGCGCAGCATGCTCAGGGTGGGCTCGATTTCGCGCCGGCGGCGCTCTTCCGCCAGCACGCGAAAAATTTCCCACACATCGCTGGGCGCTTCAAAGTATTCGCGCCGGTCACCGGGCCGGTGCAGCAGCTTCACCAGCCGCCACGACTGCAATTCCTTCAGTCCCATGCTGACGTTGGAGCGGGAAAACTCCAATGCCTCGGCAATTTCGTCGGCATTGAGCGCCTGGGGGGACAGGAAGATCAGCGCGTACATCTGGCCCACCGTGCGGTTGATGCCCCAGCGGCTGCCCATCTCGCCAAAATGCGCGACAAACTGCCGGTTCAGCGGGGGCAGGGGGCTCGGTGCGGTCATGCGGTAGATTGTGCCAGCGTGCCTGTGCGCGCTGGTTAGGGTGCAGGGTGCAGTCAGTGGCATGTAAGTGCTTCCACCGACAGTAGCCCCATCCGTTTCATTGCTTTCTCAGGAGACAAGCCCATGAGTGCACCATCGTCCGCCATCCAATCCACCCTGGTCGAAAACCGGATTTTTCCGCCGTCGCCAGCAGCCATGCAGGGAGCGCGCATTTCCGGCATGCCGGCCTACGAGGCGCTGTGCGCTGAAGCCGAGCGCGATTTTGAAGGCTACTGGGCACGGCTGGGGCGCGAGCAACTGCAGTGGGACAAGCCGTTCACCCAGACGCTGGACGAAAGCAACGCGCCGTTCTACCGCTGGTTTGCCGACGGTGAACTGAACGCTTCGGCCAACTGCCTGGACCGCCACATCGGCACCCCGGCCGAGAACAAGACTGCCATCATTTTCGAGGCCGACGACGGTGCCGTGACGCGCGTCACCTACAAGGAGCTGCTGGCCCGCGTCAGCCAGTTTGCCAATGCGCTCAAGGCCCAGGGCATCCAGAAGGGCGACCGCGTCCTGATCTACATGCCCATGACCATTGAGGGCGTGGTGGCCATGCAGGCCTGCGCCCGCATTGGTGCTACGCACAGCGTGGTGTTTGGCGGGTTCAGCGCCAAGGCGGTGCAGGACCGCATCATGGACGTGGGCGCCGTGGCCGT
>JAGOCN010000484.1 GCA_017998735.1 Giesbergeria sp. | reverse complement strand
TCTTTCAATGTCCGCGCCCAGGGCGCGCAGTTTGGTTTCAATGCTGTCGTAGCCGCGGTCCAGGTGGTAGATGCGGTCGACCACGGTGTCGCCCTCGGCCACCAGACCGGCAATCACCAGGCTGGCCGAAGCGCGCAGGTCGGTCGCCATGACGGTGGCGCCCGACAGCCGGGCGTCGCCCTGCAGCCCTTCGGTGATGGCGACGCGGCCATCGATCTGGATGTGCGCGCCCAGGCGCACCAGTTCGTTGACGTGCATGAAGCGGTTTTCAAAAATGGTTTCGGTCACGGCCGCCGTACCCTGCGCCACGCAGTTGAGCGCCATGAACTGCGCCTGCATGTCGGTCGGAAAACCCGGGTACTCGGTGGTGCGAAAGCCCTGCGCCTTGAGCGTTGCGGCACCGCTGCTGCGCACGCGCATGCCGCCGTCCACGGCGTCGATCTGCACGCCCGCCTCCTGCAGTTTTTCCACCACGGCGTCCAGGTGGTCGGGGCGCGCATGGCGCAGCAGCACGTCGCCACCGGCAGCGGCCACGGCGCACAAAAAGGTGCCGGCCTCGATGCGGTCGGCCACCACGGCATGCTGGCAGCCATGCAGGCGCTCGACGCCCTGGATGCGGATGTGGCTGGTGCCGTGGCCTTCGATTTTTGCGCCCATGGCAATCAGCATTTCGGCCAGGTCGGCAATTTCAGGCTCCTGGGCGGCGTTTTCCAGCACGGTTTCGCCTTCGGCCAGCGCTGCTGCCATCAGAAAGTTCTCGGTGCCGGTGACGGTCACCATGTCGGTGGTGATGCGCGCACCCTTCAGGCGCGTGCGACCCGCCGGCAGGCTGGCAATCATGTAGCCGTGCTCGACAACGATGTCGGCGCCCATGGCGGTCAGCCCCTTGATGTGCTGCTCCACCGGGCGCGAACCGATCGCGCAGCCACCGGGCAGCGACACCCGTGCCCGGCCAAAGCGCGCCAGCAGCGGCCCCAGGGCCAGCACCGAGGCACGCATGGTCTTGACCAGTTCGTAGGGAGCCTCTGGCGTGGTCAGCGCGCCGGCGTCGATGCGCACCGTGCCGTCGTTGTCGCGCTCGGCCACCACGCCCATGTTGCGCACCAGCTTGAGCATGGTGGCCACGTCCTGCAGCTGCGGCACATTGGTCAGCACCACCGGATCGGCGGTGAGCAGGGCGGCGCACAGCTCGGGCAATGCCGCGTTCTTGGCGCCGGAGACGGTCACCTCGCCGTGCAGCGGCCGGCCGCCGCGGATCAGAAGTTTTTGCATGGCGCAGGATTCATCACAAAGAAAATATGGGTCAAAAACGGCTCCAGCGCTTGTACAGCAAGCGCCGGAAGCTATCAAAAAAGAAGCAAAAACGCCATGGGACTGCTGGGGCATTTTTTGGGCTGATCGGCTGCGCACTAACTGAGGCGCTGCGCCCACCAGCGCCGCTGGCCCTCACCCCAACCCTCTCCCAGAGGCAGAGGGAGCAAAACCGGCAGCACCGGGGTCAGCGCAAAAACGCTCCAGACAACCGGTCAATCGGGCAATCGGGCAATACCTTACAAGGTCTGGCCGCTGGCGTTCAGGCCTGCGCTGCGGCCCATTCGGCCGGGGTCAGCGTCTTCATCGACAGCGCATGCACTTCGTCGGTGGCCATCTTGCCGCCCAGCGTGGCATAGACGCGCTGGTGGCGCGCAATCGGGCGCATGCCTTCAAATTCGGGCGAAACGATGGTGGCATACCAGTGGCGGCCATCGCCTTCGAGCGTGATGTGGTCGCAGGCCAGGCCGGCGGCAATGAGGTGTTGGAGTTGGTCGGCGGTCATTTCAGTGGGGCGTCCATTGCGTTGTGCGCTGTCCCCAGCGCAGAAAAGGGGGAAGGCGCGAAGCGGCCCGGGGGCTGCTTCATGTCCTGATCTTGTAACCGATGCGCAGCAGGTGCAGCGCCAGCAGGCTCATGACTGCCCAGGCGCCGGACACGATGGCCAGGCTGAGCCAGGGCGAGACATCGCTCTGGCCAAAAAAGCCATAGCGAAAGCCGTCGATCATGTAGAAAAACGGGTTCAGGTGGCTGACCGCCTGCCAGAACGGCGGCAGCGAGCCGATGGAATAGAACACGCCCGACAGAAACGTCATGGGCATGATGATGAAGTTCTGGAAGGTGGCCATCTGGTCGAACTTGTCGGCCCACAGCCCGGCAATGATGCCCAGCGTGGCCAGCAGCGCGGTGCCCAGCAGGGCAAACAGCACGATGAACAGCGGCGCGGCAAACTGCGCCGGGGCAAAGGCCAGCGTGACCAGGTAGACGCCGATGCCCACCATCAGGCCGCGCAGCATGGACGAGCCCACATAGGCGCCAAACCAGGCCCGGTGCGACAGCGGCGTGAGCAGCAGAAACACCAGGCTGCCCATGATCTTGCTTTGCACCAGGCTGGACGAGCTGTTGGCAAAGGCGTTTTGCAGCATGCCCATCATCACCAGGCCCGGCACCAGAAAGGCGACATAGGCAATGCCGCCAAAC
>JAGOCN010000483.1 GCA_017998735.1 Giesbergeria sp. | reverse complement strand
ACCACTTTTTCGTGCTCGGCAAAGGTGCCCGACTGGCGCAGCAGCTGGTCCACCATGGTGGTCTTGCCGTGGTCGACGTGGGCAATGATGGCGATGTTGCGAATTTGTTTGCTCATGGTGTTTCCAAAATGCCGGCGTCAATCGCGCTCGGCGTGCTTTCCAGGATTTGTTGAATTTCAATAGGGCTGAGCAGGCGGTCCGGAATCAGCTCGCCCGCAGTGGTGTGGGCCACGCCCAGCAGCGCGCGCGGCGCTGTGCCATACACGGCCACGGCGCCCGCATCGGGCCAGTCGCCGCGCCGGCGCAGGCCGGACAGAAAGCGGGCGGCTTCGCTGCCGTCGAGCGCCACCTCCAGGTGGCCGGCCAGCAGCGCCTCGGGCGGCAGCAGGCAGGCCAGGCGGGCGGCCTCGTCCATGGCTTCGAGTTCGGGCAGGGTGATGCAGCGGTCGATGCCGAGGCCACCGGTGTCAATGCGGCGCAAAAAAGTCAGGTGGGCGCCACAGCCGAGTGCCGCTCCGATGTCTTCGCCGAGGGTGCGGATGTACGTACCTTTGCTGCATGTCACTGTAATTTTGATAGCTGGCTGCGCTTGACTGTCAAGCGCTGGAGCCACATTTGCCATGTTTTCCATGTTTTCCAATTGCAGGACATGGATCTGCACGCTGCGCGCAGCACGCTCCACTTCCACACCGGCGCGGGCATATTCGTACAGCGCCTTGCCGTCTTTCTTCAGCGCGCTGTACATCGGCGGAATTTGCGTGATGGCGCCGGTGAACTGCTGCTGCACTTGGGCCAAACGCTCAGGCGCCAGCATGGCCGCATCGACTGCACACTCGCGCAGCACCTCACCTTCGGCGTCGCCGGTGGTGGTCGTCACGCCCAGGCGGGCAATGGCGACATAGGTCTTGGGGGCATCGAGCTGCAGCTGGCTGAACTTGGTCGCTGCGCCAAAGCACAGCGGCAGCACGCCGGTGGCCAGCGGGTCGAGCGTGCCGGTGTGGCCGGCCTTTTCGGCGCGCAGCAGCCATTTGGCCTTTTGCAAGGCATCGTTGCTGGAAAAACCCAGCGGCTTGTCAAGCAGCAACACCCCATGCACAGGGCGCCGCTGCACCCGGGTGCGGGGCGCGTTCATAGGACTACTCTTCCTTGGAACGCGAAGCGACGGCCTGCGCAATCAGCGCATTCATGTCGGCCGCACGCTCGGTGGTGCGGTCGAACACGAAGTGCAGCGTGGGCACGGTGTGGATGTGCAGGCGCTTGAACAGGCCGCTGCGCAGGAAGCCGGCGGCCTGGTTCAAACCCTCCAGGGTCTGCGCAGGATCGCCCGTGAGCAGACTGAAGAACACCTTGGCATGCGCGTAGTCGGGCGTCACCTCGACTGCCTGCAGCGTCACCATCCCGACGCGCGGGTCTTTCAACTCGCGCGTGATCAGCTCGGCCAGATCGCGCTGGATCTGGTCGGCCACCTTGAAGGCGCGGTTGGGTGTGGAAGATTTTTTCGCAGCCATCTCAGCACTTTTCTATCGCAGAACGGTACATCCCCGGCGCCTGCGCACTGCACAGCGCATGCCAGTGCCCCCGCGCAAGGGCCGCCCCGCAGCGCTGGGGGCGTCCCCCTCCCGCATTGCGCAGCAAAGCGAGAGAGGGGGAAGGAGCGAAGCGACTCAGGGGGTGATTCATAGTGTGCGCGCGATTTCCTTGATCTCGAAGAACTCCAGCTGGTCGTTTTCCTTGATGTCGTTGTAGTTCTTGAGCTTGATACCGCACTCGAAGCCTTCGCGCACTTCGCGCACATCGTCCTTGAGGCGCTTGAGCGAGTCGATTTCGCCGGTGTAGATGACCACGTTGTCGCGCAGCAGGCGGAACTTGGAGTTGCGCGTGACATGGCCCGACGTGATGTAGCTGCCGGCAATGGTGCCGATCTTGGTGGCCACGAACACGGTGCGGATCTCGGCCGTACCGGTGATTTCCTCACGCTGCTCGGGTGCCAGCATGCCGGACATCGCCACCTTCAGTTCGTCCACAGCGTCGTAAATGATGCTGTAGTAGTGCAGGTTGACGCCATTGCCTTCGGCCAGCTTGCGCGCGCCGGCGTCAGCCCGCACGTTGAAGCCGATCACCATTGCCTTGGAGGCAATGGCCAGGTTGATGTCGGACTCGCTGATGCCGCCCACGCCGGCATACACCAGCTGCACCTTGACCTCGTCGGTCGAGAGCTTGAGCAGCGACTGCGACAGCGCTTCCTGCGAACCCTGCACATCGGCCTTGACAATGATGGGCAGGTGCTGCACCTCGCCCGCCGTCATGTCGGCAAACATGTTCTCCAGCTTGGCCGCCTGCTGGCGCGCCAGCTTGGTGTTGCGGAACTTGCCAGCGCGGTAGGTGGCGATTTCGCGGGCCCGGCGTTCGTCGCCCAGCACCATGAATTCGTCGCCTGCCTGCGGCACTTCCGTCAGACCCTGGATTTCCACCGGGATCGACGGGCCTGCCGTCTTGGAAGACTTGCCGTTCTT
>JAGOCN010000001.1 GCA_017998735.1 Giesbergeria sp. | reverse complement strand
GACTTCTTCTGTGCTGTCCAGTGCATTGAAGCCTTTGCAAGGGCCACTTCGGTGGCCCTTGCCGTTGCCGGGTTGCGCTGCTGTCCGCCGGCAGCCCGGGGCCTTGCCGCGCACCGCTACACTGGCGCACGCAGCGGCACCAGGGCGCTCTGTTTTTTATAGCTGTTGGCGCATGCCAGTCGTGCGCTGGAGACCGATTTGATGCATGAAGACAATGGGCCAACCCAGGAAGCTGCCGTGCTGCTGCGCAAGCGCCGCAAGGGCATCTACATCCTGCCGAACCTGTTCACGCTGGCAGCGCTGTTTGGCGGCTTCTATGCGGTCGTGATGGCCATGGACGGGCGCTTTGACCTGGCGGCGGTCGGCATTTTCTGCGCCATGGTGCTCGACAGCCTGGACGGCCGCGTGGCGCGCATGACCAACACGCAAAGCGCCTTTGGCGAGCAGATGGATTCGCTCTCGGACATGGTGTCGTTTGGTGCCGCACCGGCATTGATTGCCTACATCTGGGCGCTGCGGGGCCTGGGGCGTTGGGGCTGGGTGGCGGCTTTTGTGTACTGCGCCTGCGCGGCGCTGCGCCTGGCGCGCTTCAACGTCAACACCACCGTGGTCGACAAGCGGTATTTTCAGGGGCTGCCGTCGCCGGCAGCGGCCGCCCTGGTGACCGGTTTCATTTGGCTGATGACAGAGCTGGGCGTGCAGCGCGGCATGGACACGTTCCTGCTCAGCTGGCGCCAGATCACCTGGGCCATGTTTGCCTTCACGCTGTATGCCGGTCTGACGATGGTGACCAATGTGCCGTTCTACAGCTTCAAGGACGTGCAGTTGAAGAAAAGCGTGCCTTTTGTGGTGATCGTGCTGATTGCACTGGGCATTGCCATCATCAACATCCATCCCCCCATCGTGCTGTTTGCCGTTTTCATGCTGTACGGGTTGAGCGGCTATGCGGTGTATGGCTGGCGCAAGGCCAAGGGCCAGCACACCAGCGTCATCAGCACCTCCACCGATGAGCCCGACGAGCGCGGCCTGCACCATTGAGCAGCCACAAAGCTGCGTGCAGCAGGCAGCGTTCTGCTGTGCTACATTGCAACGCATGAACACATTGGCCCTGTCCCTACTGCTACTCCCTCACGGGCGGAGACACTAGGGCGCGCGCGCACTCTTTTTCCTCAAAGGCCCGTATGCACCTGCAACGGGCCTTTTTGTGTTGGAGCGCCAACCGTTGATGTTGCAGGCAAACACCCCCAGACCCACAGGAGTTACCCATGGCCGATCAGCTGATCATTTTTGACACCACCTTGCGCGATGGCGAGCAGTCGCCCGGCGCGTCCATGACCAAGGACGAAAAACTGCGCATTGCCCGCCAGCTCGAGCGCCTGAAGGTGGACGTGATCGAGGCCGGGTTTGCTGCCAGTTCCAATGGCGATTTCGAGGCCGTGCAGTTGATTGCCAACTCCATCAAGGACTCGATCATCTGCTCGCTGTCGCGTGCCAACGACCGCGACATTGCACGCGCTGCCGAAGCCCTCAAGGGCGCCAACCGCGCGCGCATCCACACCTTCATTGCCACCAGCGCGTTGCACATGGAGAAAAAGCTGCGCATGACGCCCGAGCAGGTGCTGGAGCAGGCCGTCCAGTCGGTGCGCTTTGCCCGCAACCTGTGCGGCGACATCGAGTTCAGCCCGGAAGACGGCTACCGCAGCGACATGGATTTTCTCTGCCGCGTGATTGAAGCGGTGATTGCCGAAGGTGCCACCACCATCAACGTGCCCGACACGGTGGGCTACGCCATCCCCGAGCTGTACGGCAATTTCATCAAGACGCTGCGCGAGCGCGTGCCGAACAGCGACAAGGCGGTCTGGTCGGTGCACTGCCACAACGACCTGGGCATGGCGGTGGCCAATTCGCTGGCCGGCGTGAAAATTGGCGGTGCGCGGCAGGTGGAATGCACCATCAACGGCCTGGGTGAGCGGGCCGGCAACTGCGCGCTGGAAGAAATCGTGATGGCGGTGAAGACGCGGCGCGACTATTTCAACCTCGACCTCAACATCGATGCCCAGCACATCGTGGCCGCCAGCCGCATGGTCAGCCAGATCACGGGTTTTGTGGTGCAGCCGAACAAGTCCGTGGTCGGGGCCAACGCTTTTGCCCATGCCAGCGGCATCCACCAGGACGGCGTGCTCAAGGCGCGCGACACCTACGAGATCATGCGCGCCGAAGACGTGGGCTGGAGCGCCAACAAGATCGTGCTGGGCAAGTTGAGCGGCCGCAACGCCTTCAAGCAGCGCCTCCAGGAACTCGGCGTCAGCCTGGACAGTGAAACCGAGAACAACGCTGCCTTTGCCCGCTTCAAGGAACTGGCCGACCGCAAGAGCGAGATTTTTGACGAGGACATTCTGGCGCTGGTGAACGAAGAAAGCGTGGCCAGCCTGCACGAGCACTACGGTTTTGTGTCGCTGTCGCAGCACAGCGAGACCGGCGAGCGTCCGCAGGCCAGCGTGGTGTTCACCTCGGGCGGCAAGGAAATCAAGGCGCAGTCCGAGGGCAACGGCCCGGTGGATGCCTCGCTCAAGGCCATCGAGTCGCAGGTGAACAGCGGCGCCGAAATGGTGCTGTATTCGGTCAACGCCATCAGCGGGTCGACCGAAAGCCAGGGCGAGGTCACCGTACGGCTGCAAAACAGCGGCCGCGTGGTCAATGGCGTGGGCGCCGACCCGGACATCGTGGTGGCTTCTGCCAAGGCCTACATCAGCGCCCTGAACAAGCTGCACAGCCAGGCCGACCGGGTCGCTGCACAGGGCTGAGCCGGGTCGGCTGCGCGCAGCACAGCCGACTCTTACAATTTAGGAGCGCTTTTGCGGGCGTTGTGCAAGGCACGAAGGTTGCGCGGGCATGTAGGACCAGTACACTGGCACACAATTTTTGCCTTCTGGAGACACCCCATGACCTGCCGCCCTCGCACCGCCCTGCGCTCCCTTTTTCAGGTGCTTGCTGCAGCAACATTGGGCCTGGCTTTGGCAGTGCCCTCCGGCCATGCAGCCGAGCGCAAGAAGGCACCGGTCAAAAAGCAGCAGACGAGCGCATCGGTCACTGCATCCAAAACAGCCAAGGCAACCAAGGCAACCAAGGCAACCAAGGCAGGCAAAGAAGCCAAGGCCGGCAATCGCGTGGTGGCAAGGCTGGACCCGCGCAGCAAAACCGTCTCTGTCGCCAAGCAGCGCCCAGGCAAGGCGGTGCGCGTCGCTGCACGTTCGGCACGCGCTCCGGTGCGCACCGCCTATGTCGCACCAGCGCCCAGGTTGTCGTTTGGCGAAATCGCCGGCCTGCATGCCCTGAGCGACCCCCTGGACCTCAAGTCCAGCGTGGCTTTGGTCATCGACCAGGACACGCAGGAAGTGCTGCTCAGCAAGAACGACCATGCGGTGCTGCCCATCGCGTCGCTGACCAAGCTGATGACGGGGCTGATCATCAGCCAGGCAAAACTGCCGATGGACGAAATGATCACCATCACGCAGGACGACGTGGACACGGAAAAGCGCAGTGGCTCGCGCCTGACCGTCGGCGCCACGCTCACGCGCCGCGAAATGCTGCACCTGGCGCTCATGTCCAGTGAAAACCGGGCTGCCCATGCGCTGGGCCGCACTTACCCAGGTGGCATGCGGGTGTTTGTGTCACAAATGAACATCAAGGCCCGTCTGCTGGGCATGACCGACACACGCTACGTGGAGCCGACCGGGCTGTCGAGCAGCAACCAGTCGAGTGCGCACGACCTGGCTGCGCTGGTGAACGTGGCCCACAGCGACCCGGTGCTGCGCGAGTTTTCCACTTCTCCAGGCTATGAGGTTGCCCTTGGCAACAGAACCCTGCAGTACAACAACACCAACCGGCTGGTGCACAGCCCATCGTGGGACATCGGTCTGCAAAAGACCGGCTACATCTCTGAAGCCGGCCGTTGCCTGGTCATGCAGACCCAGGTGTCGGGGCGCAAGCTGATCATGGTGTTTCTGGACTCGGCGGGCAAGTTCAGCCGGCTGGCCGATGCCGAGCGTGTGCGCAACTGGGTCGAGTCCAGCGTCAGGTCCGAGGGACTGGTGCCCAAGCTGACTTCTGCGCGCCTGGTTCCGGGTTGACTGGAGCGGGTGGCGCAGGCAGGTGAGCGGATTGGCAGGGATCCAGCTCCAGGTTGAAATGATGCGCTCTGCAGCAGGCGCAACGGCTGGTCTGCACAAACACCAGGCACCGCCAGAGCGGTTTCTGGCTGGCTGGACGGCTGAACACCGTACGGATACTGCCTCTGTACAGATTTGGATATTTTGGTAAAAAGTGCCTTTAGCGCTTGTGCAGCCTGCGCCAGCAGCTCCTTTTTTAATAGCAAAATCCAATGCTTTCTTCAGAAACGATTCCTGCTGGTCAGGGCAAAAATGCGCTGGCCATGGGTTGCCATCATTTGCCGGCCATTCCGCCATCGCCCCAGTCTTGAGTGGCGTGCCTGCGGTGGGCATTGAAGCCTGGACGGTTTTCAGAGCTGCCGGTAGCCCAGTGCCGTGGAAATTTCGTCGGCGGTGTGCTTCAGCTTGGGCAGCCATTCTTCGTTCAAGCGGTCTGCCGGGGCCGAGATGGACAAGCCGGCCACCAGTTTTTTCTGGTCATTGAAAATGCCGGCGGCCACGCAGCGCACTCCCAGCTCCAGCTCTTCGTTGTCGCGCGCGAAACCGCACTGCCGCACCTTGGACAGGTCGCGCTCCAGCAGGGAAATTTGCGTGAGGCTGTTGCGCGTGTTGCCCATCAGGCCTGTCCGCGTTGCATAGGCGCGCACCCGCGCCGGGTCGTCTGCCGCCAGAAAAAGCTTTCCGGTGGAAGTCAGGTGCAAAGGCGCCCGCCCGCCAATGGCGCGCACCACCTGCATGCCCGAGCGCTCGCTGTAAGAACGCTCCACATAGATGATTTCATCGCCTTGGCGCATGCTCAGGTTCACCGGCTGCTGGGTCAGCTTGTGCAGTTCGCGCATGGGCACCAGCGCGGCATCGCGCACGCTCAGGCGTGCCTTGACCACGTTGCCCAGTTCCAGCAGGCGCATGCCCAGGCGGTAGGTGCCTGATTCCGGGCGATCGACAAAGCGCCCGGTGGCCAGATCGTTCAAGATGCGGTGCGCAGTGGAAGGGTGCAGGCCGGTTTTTTCGCTGATTTCCTTCAGCGACATCAACTCCTCGCCTTCCGCAAGCACATCGATGAGGGAAAACATGCGTTCGATGACCTGAACGCTGGGTTTGGAAGCAAGGACAGTGTCTGTTTTTTTCATGGCAAAAATAAAAATTTTCCTTTTATTTTACCATGTGAAATTAAAGTTCAGAAAGTCCCTTTGCCTGCTTGCACCACTCGCTTGCTTCACTTGGTAGCATGGCGTTGCCAGACGTGGTTTGTCAGCCGTTCGTGCGGCAAAAAATCCGCCTTGTAATGCATCTTGGGGCTGGCCTCGATCCAGTAGCCCAAGTAGACATGCGCCAGGTTCAGTTGCCGTGCCTGCTCGATCTGCCACAGCACGTTGTAGGTGCCATAGCTGGATTTGGGTTCGGGCTCGTAGAAGGTGTAGACGGCGGACAGCCCGTCGTCCAGCACGTCCAGTATGGACACCATCCTGAGTGCACCGGCATCGGCGCTGTCTGCCGGCTCGCGAAACTCCACCAGACGGGAATCGACCCGGCTTTGCAGCAGAAACTGGGTGTACTGGTCCACGCTGTCATGGTCCATGCCGCCCCCGGCGTGGCGCACGCTCTGGTAGCGCAGGTACAGCTGGTAGTGCTCGGGCACAAAGCTGGGCCGCAGCACCCGTGCCTGCAGGTGGGCATGGCGCTGGTGGGCGCGGCGCTGGCTGCGGCTGGGTTCAAAATCCAGCACCGGCACCCGCAAGGGGGTGCAGGCGCGGCAGCCATCGCAGTAGGGACGGTAAGTGAACATGCCGCTGCGCCTGAAACCCTGTGCCACCAGGTCCGAATAGGTGTCGCTGCGCACCAGGTGGGCCGGTGTGGCCACCTGCGACCGTGCCTGCCGGTCTGGCAGGTAACTGCAGGCATAGGCCGCCGTGGCGTAGAACTGCAGGCTTTGAAGGGGGAGGTCGTTGAGTTGCGTCACGCCAAAGTTCAGGGGAATGACAGAAGCTCATTCCAGTATAGGGGTTCGAAATTCCACTGCAGCGGTGCATGCCTTTGTGCTTGCTGAAGGTGCGCAATGAATGCAGCACGCGCCATTTCGCGTGCGCCCAGCGATGCAAGGTGGCGCGTGTTCTGCTGGCAGTCGATCAGTTGCACGCCCTGGCGGCGGCACAGGCAGACCAGGGCGGCCAGCGCGATTTTCGATGCATCGGTGCGCAAGGCAAACATGGATTCGCCAAAAACCGCCCGCCCCAGGCCCATGCAGTACAGGCCTCCCACCAGCTCGCCATCGATCCAGGTTTCAATGCTGTGCGCCCAGCCGGCGGCATGCAGAGCGGTGTAGGCGTCCACCATGTCGGGCAGTATCCAGGTGCCCTGCTGCCCCTGGCGGGCGGTGGTTGCGCAGGCCTTGATCACGGCAGCAAAGTCGTGGTCTACACGGATTTCGCAGCGCGGGTCCTGGCTGAATTTCTGCAGCACCCTGCGCAGCGAACGGTGCAGCCTGAATTCGGCCAGCGGCAGCACCATGCGCGGATCGGGTGACCACCACAGGACCGGCTGGTCGTCGCTGTACCAGGGAAAGATGCCCTGCGAATAGGCACTGTGCAAACGGGCCAGGTCCAGTGTGCCGCCCGCAGCCAGCAGTCCGGGGGCGGGACTGAGCGCGTCCCAGGCAGTGTCAGGTGCTGGAAACGGATCGCCAGGGTCCAGCCAGTACAGTGAAAAAGACATGGAGCGGCAGCGGCACAAAAAGGGGCAGTGCAGCCTTGCGACAGGTCACCTTGCAAAGGAAAAACGCCATCCGGAAAACGGCTGGGTGCAGGGCGCTGACCGGGGTAACAGAAGCTGCACTGAAGATCGGGTGGCGCGGCGTGAGGGACTCGAACCCCCGACAGCCCGGGTAGAAGCCGGGTACTCTATCCAGCTGAGTTAACGCCGCAGACTGCGCATTCTAAGGGCTGCGCCGGCGCTGCCTGCAAAGACCGCAGCAGGCACCGACCAAGCGCAAGAACGGTATCTCAGGTCAGTCAACTTCCTCGAACACCAGGGACGGTGTGGCCATGACGCGCGCCGCATCGTCCAGCGAGCCCAGCAGCCCGTGCGCAAAGTAGCTGCTTTGCGTGTCGGGCTCCAGGGCGGCACTCACCAGCGCCGCCAGCGGCTGGTTCAGCGGCACGTAATAGCTGCCGGGCTGGATGTCAAGGGCGCTGCGCTCCAGCGCAACCTGCACCTTCACCACTGCAGGGCTGCCGGGGCCGGCAGTGCCGGTGGCGGTGCCGCGCACATCCTGCAGCGCGGCCGTGCTGCGGGTGGTTTCGCGGTAGCTGTCGACCAGCAGTGCACCGGGCTCTGCCACACGCAGCACCTGCACGCCCAGCAGCTTGAGCCGTTCGATGGCAACGTCCGCGCTTTGCGCCACCCAGTAGCCACAGGGGCGGGGGCGGGTCTTGAGGGTGCGCAGCTCCAGCGCCGAATTCCACTCCACGCGGATGCTGCGGTCCAGAGCGGTTTGCGGGTCGATGAAGGTGAGGTCGCGCTGCTGGGGTGTGGCGGCAGCTTCCACCACCACCTGGTTGCGGCAGGCCAGCGCGCTGGTGTCGCGCACCACAAAGGAGCGCACCTGCTCCAGGCTGGAGGCGCGCTCGGCCGTGCTGCGCAGCGCGCTGGAAATCGCCGTGATGTGCGTGTGCACGCGGCGCTGGATGTGGTGGTGTCCCAGACCGATGCCACGCGTTTCCACCAGAAAACCCACCGCGTTCTTCAGGCCGCTGACATTGCGCAGCGTGTCCGGGCGCGTGCCGCCCATGGACACGCTCAGGTCCTGCAGGTTCTGCGATGTGGTGTGGTACCACTCGTGGCTCAGGCTTTGGCCGTTCAGGGCCGCAACGATGGGCTCGTGGTACCACTCCCTGGACGCCTTGGTGAAGAACTCGGGCACACCGGGCGTGGTAGCGTACTGCAGCAGGGCGTCGTGGCGCTGCACGGCATTGAATTTTTCCAGGTAGCGGCCAGCCACGGTGAACTCGTGTGCGTCCAGCACCAGGATCGGGCGGTAGTCGCGCGCCAGCGCTGCCAGCGCCGCCGCTTCCGGGGTGCTGAGCAGCAGGTGGTCGCGGTTCATGTCCACGCCGCTGGCGGTGGTGCGCGTGCCGGCCTCGGCGCCATCGGGGTTGGCACGTGGCACGATGACCACATTGATGCGCTCCAGCAATGGCTCCAGCAGGCCGCGTGACAGCTCCTGCGCCACCACCAGCAGCGCTTCGCTGCCGGCCGGCTCGTCGCCGTGCTGCTGGCCGACCAGCAGCACGGTCGGGCGCCTGCTGGCGTCCAGCTGGGCCGGGCTGCTGCCGCTGGCGCGTGCGATCACCACCGCATGGATGGGCAGGCCGCGCTGCGACAGGCCCACCGACAGCAGGCTGGTGCGGGCCCCGGTGGCTGGCGCAGGCGCATCGGCCAGCTGGCGCAGCCACTGGCCGATTTCGGCATTGGTGCTGAAAGCGCGCCGGTCGGCCGCCAGCCCAGGGGTGGCATAGCGGGTGGCCGGGTCGGGAAACCTGTGTGCCAATGCGGGCAGGTAGGCGGGTGCATCGGGGTCATTTGCCGTGCCCGGCAGGGCGGTGGGCAGGTCGGTCTGCACCGGCGAGGTGACCACCCCCGGCACGCCCTGCACCTGGCCCAGCGGCAGTGGCACCGAGCGCTGGGTTTGCACAACGCCAGGCAGGGCGCCTTGCGAAGTGGGCCAGGGCGGCAGGGGCGTGCTGCCGCAGGCTGACAGCAGGGCAGCCGTGGCCACCACACCGCAGGCCAGGCGCCAGCGGGGCGTGCCGGGCGCCCGGTTCCGGGCATGGAAAAAAGGGGTGCGCACTGCGCCGGATTCTGAAAACGGAATCATGTCGTGTCTTTTCCACCAGTGAATGCAGAAAATCCGGGCGAACCGGAGTGAAGGATGGCATGCCGTGCGCCGGGTTGCGGCGGCAGTCGCAGTGCCCCAAGAGAGCGAAAGCGACAGAAATGCGCAGTCAACCACAGCGGCACAGGTTTTCTCCGGTTGCAACCAAGCTGGAGGCCGATGTTACCCGTGCCGGCCATGCATTCCGCAAGTGCCATGAAAGCATGGCTGGTTGCTATCAAAAAAATAGCTGCCAGCGCACGTATTCATTGCGCTGCAGCCATTTTTGATGCAAACGTGATCTGCTTTGGTGCCTGCAGCAGGGCTTGCACCAAAGACTGCTTCAGTGGCTGCCCATGGAGCAGCGCCTGCCGCAGCCCCGCCCGCAGGCCGCAAGATCAGCGGCCGTAGCCGCCGCGCGAACCGCCACCGCCACCGGGGCCGCGCGGTGCGCCGCCGCCAGGGCGGCCACCGCCGCCACCGGGGCCGCTTCTGAAGCCACCGCCCCGGCGGCCGCGTTCGAGCATGCTGTCCACGCTGGTGCGCATCGGATCGGGCTGGCCGCCCGGGCCGGCGCCGCGGCTCGACGGCATGCTGTGGCCGCCGTGCGTGCCCAGGTGCGCGTTGTCACGCGGCGGCTGTGCGTCGCTGTTGAAGCGGGGCGTGCTGCTGTTGCCACCGGCACCCTGGCCGGGGTTGCGGCTGCGCGCCGGGCCCTGGCTGCCGCTGCGCGGGCCATGGCCTGCGCCACCACCGGGGTGGGCAGGAGCGCTGCCACGCGGGCCGGCACTGCGGCCTGCGCCACTGCCGGCGCGGGGTGCACCGCCACCGCCGCCGCCACCACCTGCGCGGCCGCCGCGGTCGCCCTGGCCGGCGGTCTTGCCGGCGCGCATGCGCTCCATCATTTCACCGCGTGCTGCCTTGGCCGCAGCCTGCATCACATCGCGGCTGGGCGGCTTGCCGGCGCCGCCCCAGATGGTCTGGCGGCCCATGGCAATGGGTTCGGCCTTTTCGCCGTCTTCCGGGCCAAAGCCTTCGATCAGCTGCACCGGAATCGTCTGGCGCGTGAAGCGCTCGATGTCCATCATGAAACCTTCCTCGTCCATGCACACCAGGCTCACGGCCTGGCCGCTGGCACCGGCGCGGCCGGTGCGGCCGATGCGGTGCACATAGTCTTCGGAAACGTTCGGAATTTCATAGTTGACAACGTGCGGCAGCTCGTCGATGTCGATGCCGCGTGCCGCAATGTCGGTGGCCACCAGGGCGCGCACATCGCCACTCTTGAAGCCGGCCAGGGCCTGGGTGCGGGCGCTCTGGCTCTTGTTGCCGTGCAGCGCCATCGCCTGCACGCCGTTCTTGGTCAGGAATTCGGCCACGTTGTTGGCGCCGAACTTGGTGCGGGTGAACACCAGCACCTGGCTCCAGTCGTGCTCCTGGATGATGTGCAGCAGCACCTGCTTCTTCTTGCCCCGGCCCACCGGGTGAATCACCTGGCTGATGCGCTGCACCGTGGTGTTGCTGGGCGTCACCTGGATGCTTTGCGGGTTTTTCAGCAGCGTGGCCGCCAGGTCGCGGATTTCGTCGCTGAAGGTGGCCGAGAACAAAAGGCTCTGCTTGTCCTTGGGCACCAGGGCCAGCACCTTCTTCACGTCGTGGATGAAGCCCATGTCGAGCATGCGGTCGGCTTCGTCCAGGATCAGCACCTGCACGGTGGACAGGTCCAGAAAGCCCTGCTGCTGCAGGTCCAGCAGGCGCCCGGGGGTGGCCACCAGAATGTCCACGCCGCGCTTGATGCGGTCGATCTGCGGGTTCATGCCGACGCCGCCAAACACCACGGTGGAATTGAGGTCGAGGTACTTGCCGTACTGGCGCACGGACTCTTCCACCTGGGCGGCGAGTTCGCGGGTGGGCGTCATCACCAGCGCGCGCAGGCCCTTGCCACCAAACTTGTTCCTGGGCGCTTCTTCGCGCGACAGGCGGTCGAGCAGGGGCAGCACGAAAGCGGCGGTCTTGCCGGTGCCGGTCTGTGCGCCGGCCAGCAGGTCCTGGCCGGCCAGCACGGCGGGAATGGCCTGTGCCTGGATCGGCGTGGGAGTTTCATAGCCCTGCTCGCGCACGGCCTTCATGATGGCCGGAGCCAGGTTCAGTTCGTCAAATGTCATGTAATGGACGCACCCATCCGGGTGCCGGATATCGGCCTGTCGAGGCAACCCGTGTTGGTTTGCCGAGCCAGTGTCAGGCTGATCAGGTTCAAATGAGGGAGCCCGCAATGGAGTTTTGCATCGTCCCCAGCAGAGAGCTGTATTGCGCACAACTGGAGTGCACAACAGCGTGCATTGTCGCATGAGTCGATAATCGGGGGTTTTACAGTTTCTTCCATTCCCTACCGAGGTTTGACAACTACCGATGGCCCAATACGTTTATTCCATGAACCGCGTCAGCAAGACGGTGCCACCGAAGCGCCAGCTCTTGAAGGACATTTCGCTTTCGTTTTTTCCGGGCGCCAAGATCGGCGTGCTGGGCCTCAATGGCTCGGGCAAGTCCACGCTGCTGAAGATCATGGCCGGCGTCGACAAGGAATTCGAAGGCGAAGCGATCCCCATGGCAGGCCTGAGCATCGGGTACCTGGAGCAGGAACCCAAGCTCAATGACGAGCACACGGTGCGCGAATCGGTCGAAGAATCCATGGGCGCCGTGTTTGCCGCCAAGTCGCGCTTGGAAGAGGTGTACATCGCCTATGGCGAAGAAGACGCCGACTTTGACGCGCTGGCCGCCGAGCAGGCCCAGCTTGAAGCCATCATTGCCACCGCCGGCACCGATTCCGAGCACCAGCTGGAAATCGCCGCCGACGCGCTGCGCCTGCCGCCGTGGGACGCCAAGATCGGGTTGCTTTCCGGTGGAGAAAAGCGCCGCGTGGCGCTGTGCCGCCTGCTGCTGTCCAAGCCCGACATGCTGCTGCTCGACGAGCCCACCAACCACCTGGACGCCGAGTCGGTCGAGTGGCTGGAAGTGTTCCTCAAGCGCTTTACCGGCACCGTCGTCGCCATCACCCACGACCGCTACTTCCTGGACAACGCGGCCGAATGGATTCTGGAAATGGACCGCGGCCGCGGCATTCCGTGGAAGGGCAACTACAGCACCTGGCTGGAGCAAAAGGGCGAGCGCCTGGCGCAGGAGCAAAAGGGCGAAGAAGCCCATGCCAAGGCGCTGAAGAAAGAGCTGGAATGGTCGCGCCAGAACCCCAAGGCCCGCCAGGCCAAGAGCAAGTCGCGCCTGGCCCGCTTTGAAGAGCTCTCCGACATGGAATACCAGAAGCGCAACGAAACCCAGGAAATCTTCATTCCGGTGGCCGAGCGCCTGGGCCAGCAGGTGTTCGAGTTCCACAACGTCAGCAAGTCTTTTGGCGACCGCATGCTGATCGACAACCTGAGCTTCACCGTGCCCCCAGGCGCCATCGTCGGCATCATCGGCCCGAACGGCGCCGGCAAATCGACGCTGTTCAAGCTGCTGGCCGGCAAGGAGCAGCCCGACAGCGGCGAAGTCATCATTGGTTCGACCGTCAACATGGCCTTTGTGGACCAGCACCGCGATGTGCTGGAAAACGACAAGACCGTCTGGGAAGACGTCTCTGGCGGGCTCGACATCATCAACGTCGGCAAATTCCAGATGGCCAGCCGTGCCTACTGCGGGCGCTTCAACTTCAACGGTGCCGACCAGCAAAAGAAGGTCGGATCGCTCTCGGGCGGCGAGCGCGGCCGCTTGCACTTGGCAAAAACCCTGATTGCCGGCGGCAACGTGCTGATGCTGGACGAACCATCGAACGACCTGGACGTGGAAACCCTGCGCGCCCTGGAAGACGCGCTGCTGGAGTTTGCCGGCAGTGTGCTGGTGATCAGCCACGACCGCTGGTTTCTGGACCGCATTGCCACGCACATCCTGGCCGCTGAAGGCGACAGCCAATGGACCTTTTACAACGGAAACTACCAGGAGTACGAAGCCGACAAGAAGAAGCGCCTGGGCGAAGAGGGCGCACGCCCGCACCGGATGCGCTTCAAGGCACTCAAGTAAGTCGGTGGTGCACCGCTGGCGCAGTTAAGCTGACCGGCTGTCTGGCGGCTTGGCAGCCTCTTGGCAGCCGGGGCGTCCAGCCTGCAGACTGCGCCACCGACCTGCCGATTTGCCAATTTGACGACCGACGACCGATGAACGACGACCAACTGTTTGACCGACTGACCGATTGACCGACCGGGAGCGTCCTGCCATGCCACCCCCTTCCCCATCCCGGGCAACTGCCTTGCGAAGCTGCGTCGTCAACGCGGTGCGCGAAAGCGAGGCGTTGATGGCGCGCCTGGTGCAGGCGACCACCGACGCCCTGGGCCAGCAGGAGCAGGACCCGCGCAGCAGCGCCAAACGCGATGCCGCCGGCGATGCGCGGCGCCTGCTGGACAGGCATGGCCCGGCGCTGGTCCGGGGCTACCCCATGGCACTGCTGGAAATCTGCGCCGAACCCGCAGCGCGCAGCAGCGCCAGCCCGCCGCCTGTCCAGGGTGGCCCTTCCAGCGCACGCCTGAACACCCCCTCCAACACCGGCACCCTCACCCATTTCGGCCCCCAGGGGTTGAGCGAACTGACGCTGCTGGGCGAGGAAGAAGTGCAGGCGCAGGTGGAAATGTCGCGTGCCCAGCAGCAGGCCGTGCACGCCAACGATGCGGTGCTGGCAGAGCTGGACACGCTGATGAGCGCCGCGCAGGGGCTCGATTACGTGCAGCCCGAACGCAACCCGCTGCGCCCGTACAGCTACCTGCGCGCCCTGCAGCAGGTGGTGTCCGAGGCGGGCGTGGCATTGCCGGTGCGCGAGAGCTGGATGCAGATCCTGTGCAGCCTGCTGGGCGGTGAACTGACCGACATCTACCAGCAATCTGTGCAGGCACTGCGCAGCGCCGGCATTGCGCCGGTCGGCTATGCCAGGGGAGGCGGGGGCGGAAGCAGCAGAAGGAGCTCGGGTGCCGGTTTTGGTCCCGGTCCCGGTTCCGGTGCTGCGCCAGGCGGGCGTTCGCGCCAGGCTGCCGGCTACGGCGGGGAAGCGCGCATTTCCCAGTACCACTCTGGTGGCCATTCGGTTTACCTGTCTTCGGACTACGACAGCCCGCCCTGGAATGCACAGGCCGAGGAAGCCCTGCTGACCGTGAGCATGCTGCGCCAGATGCTGGCGCAGGAAACGGGCTTCTCCGCTGCTGGCATTTCCACCTTGCAGGGGGGCGGTCAGAGCTGGGAGCGCAACCCGGCGCAGCGCGGCCGCATTTACCGCCCCGGCACCAGCCGGGCAGAACTGGAAGCGCTGGAGGACATGGAGGTGCTGGAGCAGCTGGTGACGCGCCTGTCGCAGGACTCCGACATGCTGGCCCTGGGCGATGGTGCGCCGCACAGCCGTGGCCACCGCACCCACAGCAGCACCTTTCGCGGCAGCGACACCGGCATGCAGGCCATGCCCACAGGTGCTGCCTCGCGCGCTGCGGAAATCGTGGCGCGCATGGTGGAAACCATGGTCGAAGAGGGTGGCTTGCTGCCCCCCGTGCAGCGCGCAATACAAAACCTGGAGCCGGCCGTGCGCCAGCTGGTGCGGCATGACACGCGTTTTTTCAACGACAACCTGCACCCGGCACGCTGCCTGCTGGACGAAATCACCGAGCGCAGTCTGGCTTTTTCCTCGGTGCATGCGCCAGGTTTTGACAGCTTCATGCAACTGGTGGACGAGGCCGTGCGCTACCTGTCGTCGCTGGCCATCACCAATGCACAGCCTTTCGACATCGTGCTGGCCGCGCTGCAGGCCGCCTGGGAAACGCAGGAAAAAAAACGCCACGCCGCGCAGCAGCAGGCGCTTGCACCGGCACCCGTCACTGCCCCTGTCCATGCCCCTGTTCCCCCGCTGGTGCCTGTGCCGGCCATGCCGCGCCCCGAAGCCAGTCACATGCTGCAGCCACAGCAAGACCCTGCTCAACCACAGGTGCAGGCAGTGCAACAACAGCAGCAGGAACCTGCACAGCACCCGCAGCACGCCGCAGCAGAAGACGGCACAAACGCGGCATGGCAGGAACAACCGCAGCAGCCATCAACCACTGAAACAGTTCAAGCAGCTGAAACAGCTGCAGCCCTGCCGGCAGAAAAAGTGCCGCCGCAGGCTGCGCCAGAAACCTCTGCCGCAGTGCCCGAGGCTGTCCCCGCGCCCGGCCCCATACCGGAACCCGCGCCAGAGCCTCCACCAGAAGCCCCTGCAGCTTCTGCCATCTCTGCAAGCCCGGCCTTTGACAATGTCCACTGGGTGCTGGGCGTCTGGGTGGAAATGGAATCGGCCGGCCGTTCCCTGCGCACGCAGCTGACCTGGGTCAGCCCGCAGCAGACGCTGTTCATGTTCACCGGCCCGGACGGCAGCACCCAGTCCATGACGCGGCGGGTGCGCGACAAGCTGGCCAGCACCGGCGCACTGCGCATCGTGCCGGCCGGTGCGCCTGCTGGCAAAAGCGCCAGTGCAGGGCCCGCGCCCCGGAGCAGAACTGCTTTTCCTCCAGGCCAGCCGACCCGGCGCTGAGGCTGCATCTTTGGCCACGGCCTGCCGTGCGTGCCATGCGCTGCCTGTGCTGTGTACGTGCGCTGCTGAAACCAAAGAAAGCCTTGCGATTGCGATCTGCAGAAAACCTGCCCCCAGAGCGGTTTCTGGCTGGCTGGCATGGCTGCATGCAAGGCCGCCTGCCTGTGCGCCACAGGCAGGAAAATATTGGTAAAAAGTGCCTCCAGCGCATATGCAGCCTGCGCCAGCAGCTCACATTTCAATAGCAAAATCCAGTGCTTGTTGCGCAAGCACCGCAAACCGCCCAGGGCCAAAACGCGTCACGCAGTCCGGCCAGTCCGGCCAGACCAGTCCGCCCAGGCCGGCAGCACCAGCCCTTCCACGGTGGTGATGCTGCGCGCCATCTGCACCGCGCGCAGCGTGGCGCGGGCGGTCGCCTCGGCCGCCAGCGTGGCCAGCACCAGCATGCCGGGGTTCACGCCCGCAGCGCCGGTGCCCAGCGCAAACAGCGTGTCGCCGTCGAGCTGCGTGTGCACCGGGTTGATGCTGCGCGCCAGCCCGCCGTGCGCCGCCACCGCCAGGCGCTGCGCCTGCACCTTGGTGAGGACCGCATCGGTGGCCACCACGCCAATGGTGGTGTTGGTGCCGGGCAGCAGCGACTGCGGCCATTCGCCGCGCAGCAGCGCGCGCCGGGTGTCGAGCAGCGCGCGCCCGTCCGGCGTGCGCGCCCCGGCCACCACCTGCGCGGTGTCGGGGTCCAGCACATCGCCCACCGCGTTGCAGGCAATCAAGGCGCCCACGGTGACGCCGTGCGCCGTCACCGACGCCGTGCCCACGCCGCCCTTCATGGCGCGGGCGATGCCAAACAGCTTGCCCACGCTGGCGCCGGTGCCCGCGCCCACATTGCCTTCGGCCGGGTCGGCGCCAGACGCCGCAGCGCAGGCCGCATACCCCGCCGCCGCGTCGGGCCGGATGCGCATGTCGCCCACCAGCAAATCAAACAGCACTGCCGCCGGCACCAGCGGCAGCCGGCCCACGCCCACGTCCAGCCCCACGCCGTGCTCTTCCAGCCAGCGCACCGCGCCGCTGGCGGCGTCCAGTCCCCAGGCGCTGCCGCCGGCCAGCACGATGGCATGCACCTTGTCCACCAGATTGCACGGGTCCAGCAGATCGGTTTCCCGCGTGCCCGGCGCTGCGCCACGCACATCGACACCGCCCACTGCGCCATCGCGTGCGATGACCACCGTGCAGCCCGTGGGGCGGCGCGCGTCGGTGAAATGGCCAACCTCGATGCCGGCCACGCGGGTGATGCTGCCAGCGTTGCTGGTAGGAGTGTTTGGATTCATGGATGGGACTGTGCTGGGGGCATGCAGGTGTTGGGCCTGCGTTTTATTGTGGGCGATTGGGAAAAGCTTTTGGTGCGCCGCGCCGCTGATTGATGCTTGCCATCAATGCCTGCGACAGCGCATTGAAGAAAAAAACACGGCATTGGCATCTGGGAGAAACAGGCCGGTGTGGTGAATGGTTTTTTCTTGGAAGAAAGTCTTATGGAGTCCGATATCGACCACATTCAGATACTTGTCACCTCGGACAAAATTCGGCTACGAGTATTACCAAAATATTGCGTCTGTGAGTTCATAAGTAGCTGTGCTGGAATAACTTCACCCTCTAAATTTCCATGATTAGGCGCAGCTGCGAAAAAAAATCTCTGTTAGAAAGTGGGAAAAAGTGTGTCAAGAAATTTTAAAGAATTCATCAACCGCGAATCGGAATACCTTACTTGGGTTAACGAACACCCTGATGGGTTTGTGTTGAACGCGGAAAAAACCCCAAGGGCTGCTTACATGCCACTGCACACCGCACTCTGCCCCACTGTTATGCAATACAGCAAGAAAGCACGCAAAGACGCATTTACAGGTCACAGCTACATCAAGATTTGCTCGGATGAACCGAGTGCGCTTCTTGCATGGATGGCCGGCTACGGCGCCAAGAACTTCTCAAAGCTCTGTAGCAAATGCAAGCCCAACATCTCTAGCATCGTTGACCAAGTTGCAGTCCAAGATGCGCTTTTGGAAGATGAGGTGCGTAAGTTGATGGCAGTTCCGGCAAAGCTGCAACAACAACTCGCTGACATTCCACGCGAGCCTCCAAACTTCTACTACGCTCAGACCAAGGTATTTAAGCGCAGTCCGGCAGTCGTAGCAGCCGCCCTTATGCGCGCGCAGGGGGTCTGCGAAAAGTGCGGGGCCGGTGCACCGTTCCTCAGAGCTGGCAATAACGAGCCATATCTAGAGGTTCACCACAAAGTGCGGCTGACCGACGGCGGCATCGACCATCCGGACAATGCACTAGCCCTGTGTCCGAATTGCCATCGGGAGGAGCATTTCGGCTAAGCACTGAGACGCGGGTCGCGCAATGTCCGTTTTTCTTGTATCGCCTGAATTCTGCTCAGGGTCCGAGCCAGTCATGCACCAGTCCTTGGACTTAGAACACCCACGCGCTGAAAAGATTCGCCAGCCAATTCATTGCTTCAGCCATTGGTACTCTCAAGCCTGCACGGCTTGGTCAAGCAGGTACCGCTTTCGCCATCCACAAACACTGCAGCCGCCCCTTTTCCTGCAACAGTTGCCTCATCCAGGCGGAAAAAATCCCTTTACAGCCCCACCCGCTGGCGCTGGGTCAGCGGGCGCATTGGTACCTGCCACCCATTGCGTCCGTGCGGTATGGATGGGGCTGCTGCGCCTCCAAGCGCTGGCATTCGGTACTTCATGCCTGCATGGATGAAAAGATGAATGCACTGTTTGTTATGGTGCCCTGGCACCTCACTGCGCCGCCGCTTCCACCCGCGTGACGGTGTAGAAGCCGTTCACCCATTCGGCACGAAAATGCACCTTGTCACCCGCCTTCAGGCTGCCGACCACGGCGGCATCCGGCACGCGAAACACCATCGACATGGGCGGCATGCCCAGGTTTTTGATTTCGCCGTGGCGCAGCGACAGTTTCAGGGCGCGCGGGTCCCAGCGGGTGATTTCGCCTTCGCTCAGGTCGTCGGCGATGGCGGTTTGCCCTGGCGCTGCCTGCTCTGCTGGTGGGGTGGCAACTGGAGGTTCGCTGGCATGGAGGGTGTCGTGGCCGTTGTGCGGGTCTGCCGCGGCTTGCGCCTGGGCCGCGCCCAGTGCGCTGGCCAGCAGCAGGGCGATCAGGCTAGGGGTGGTTGCAGCCGATTTCACAGCACCGCCTTGGCTTTGTTGTGGCTGCTGAACACCCTGGTGCTGCCATCGCGCGCCACCAGCAGCACGTCGTAGGGGTCGCGGCGGTTGCCGTACACCTCGCCGTCCATGCCGGGCGAGCCGACCGGCATGCCGGGCACGGCCAGGCCGAGCGCCTTGGGTTTTTGCTTGAGCAGGGCGCGCACGTCGCTGGCGGGCACATGGCCCTCGATCAGGTAGCCGCCGACCAGTGCGGTGTGGCAGGAGCCGAGCTTTTGCGGCAGGCCCAGTTGCGCGCGCACCGCGTTGTTGCCGGTGTCGTGCACCGTGAAGCTGAAGCCGTTGGCCTGCATGTGCTCGATCCAGTCGTGGCAGCAGCCGCAGCTGGGGTCTTTCCAGATTTCCACCGGGGTGGTGGCAGTGCCAGCGGCTGTGGTGGCCGCAGCGGCTGCGGGGGGGGTGCCGGCAGCGCCGGTGGCAGCGCGCACCAAGCGAGGTGCGGCCAGGGCGGCGGCCAGCAGCGGCAGGGCCGTCAGCAGGCGGCGCCGGCCCAGGCTGCTGCGAGGCAAAGCGGGTGAAAGCGAAGCGGAAACGGGGTGGGAAGAAAAGGTCATGGCAGGCTCCTTGGGAAATGGATGGAAATGGTTTTGGCGTGGTTTGCCGGGTCAGGGGTTGCGCGGCAGCACTGTGATGGTGCCGGTCATGCCTGCCTGGTAGTGCCCGTTGACCAGGCAGGCAAAGTCAAACTGGCCGGGCCGGTTGAACTGCCAGACGATGTCGCCCTGGCCACCAGCGGCCACATGCGCCATGTACGGTGCGTCGTGTTCCATGGTGGGAAACTTCTGCATCAGCGCGGCGTGCTCTTTGAGGGTCGCCTGCGTGCCCAGCACGATCTCGTGCAGCAGTTTCCCCTGGTTGATGACCTGCAGGCGCACGGTGTCGCCTTCGCGCACCTCGATGTGGTTGGGGGTGAAGCGCATGGCGTCGTCCATGCGCAGCGTCAGGGTGCGCTGCACCGCTTTGGCATCGCCTGCAATGCCCCAGGGCATTTGCTCCTTTTCAGCCGGAGCGCTGTCGTTTGCCTTGTTGCCGTCGCCCTCATGCGGCGCACTTGTATGGCCAAAAGAGGCTCCAGCGCTTGCCAGCATTGCGCAAACAGCTATGAATTTAAGAGTGTTCATGTCGGGTATGGATTGAAATAGGTCTTGGGGTTTTGAGGTTCTGGCCGCAGGCTTCAGTGCTGGTGGCCGCCGCCAGCGGGTTTGCGCACGCTGGCGGCGCCGGGGACGGTGCCCGGTGTGTCGGTGCGCGCCGGGCGCGGCATGGCGGCGGGATCGCCTTGCCATTCGTGCGCCACCGTGCCCGCCGGGTGGTTGAAGTTGCCGGGATCGCGCCAGTCGTTTGCCGCCAGGCCGGCGCGCACTTTCAGGGTGGTGAACATGCCGCCCATCTCTATGGGGCCAAACGGGCCGGTGCCGGTCATCATGGGGTGCGTGTTGTCGGGCAGCGGCATCTCCATTGCGCCCATGTCGGCCATGCCGCGCTCGCCCATCACCATATAGTCGGGCACGATTTTCTGAATCTTGCCGACCAGGCCCGCATGCTGAACGCCAACCATGGTGGGCACCTCGTGCCCCATGGCGCCCATGGTGTGGTGGCTTTTGTGGCAGTGCAGCGCCCAGTCGCCCAGTTCGTCGGCAATGAACTCGACCTGGCGCATCTGGCCCACGGCCACGTCGGTGGTCACCTCGGGCCAGCGCGCCGCTTTGGGCACTGCGCCGCCGTCGGTGCCGGTGACCTCGAACTCGTGGCCGTGGATGTGGATCGGGTGGTTGGTCATGGTCAGGTTGCCCACGCGAACCCGCACCCGGTCGCCCTGGCGCGCCACCAGCGGGCTGATGGCCGGGAACACCCGGCTGTTAAAGGTCCAGATGTTGAAGTCGGTCATGGTGTTGACCTTGGGCGTCAGGCTGCCGGGCTCAACGTCAAAGGCGCCGAGCAAAAAGGCGTAATCGCGCTGCACCTCGGCAATCTGCGGGTGCCTGGCGCCTTTGGCCAACCTGGGGTGAGTGATCCACAGGCCCATCATTCCCATCGCCATCTGCACCATTTCGTCCGCGTGCGGGTGGTACATGAAGGTGCCGGGGCGGCGCGCCGTGAACTCGTAGACAAAGGTTTTACCCGGCTGGATGTGCGGCTGCGTCAGGCCCGCCACGCCGTCCATGCCGTTGGGCAGGCGCTGGCCGTGCCAGTGCACGCTGGTGTGTTCGGGCAGGCGGTTGGTAACAAAGATGCGCACCCGGTCGCCCTCGACCACCTCGATGGTCGGGCCGGGGCTCTGGCCGTTGTAACCCCACATGTTGACCATGAAGCCGGGCGCCACTTCGCGCACCACGGGTTCGGCCACCAGATGGAATTCCTTGACGTTGTGGTTCATGCGCCAGGGCGTGCTCCAGCCGTTCAGCGTGACCACCGGGCGGTAGGGCCGGCCATCGGGCGGCAGCAGGGGCGGCGCAGTTTCGGCGCTGGCCTGCATGGCGGGTTCGGGCAGTGCGGCCAGTGCCACACGGCTGACTGAGGAAGCGGACACAGCAGCCACGGCAGTGGCCGCGCCGGCAAAAAAGTTGCGACGGTTCATGGGGGTCAATGCTCTGGTTGTGTGGAGGGTGCGGCGCTGCTGCGCGGGCCAGATGCCTGCTGCGTGCCCGGTGATGTGCCAGTCAGGGCCAGTTGCAGGTCGGTGTCGGCCAGCCAGAAATCGCGCTGCGCCTCGATGGCGCTGGCCACGGCCGATGTGCTGGTGCGGGCCTGGGCCAGCAGCTCCCACACGCTGGCCAGCATGCCGTTGTAGCGCAGCAGCGTTTCGTCGCTGATCTGCTGCTGCAGCGGCACCACTTCGCTTTGCTGCTGGCGCGCCAGGTCCAGCAGGGTTCGGTAGGCCAGCCAGGCGCTGCGCACTTCGCTGCGGGCGCGCACAGCGGTGTCCTGCAGCAGCGCGGCGCTGCGCTCCACCTCCAGCTGGGCGCCGGTGCGGGCAGCGCCGCCCCAGTCAAACAGTGGCAGCGGCAGGTCCAGCTCCCAGCCGCGTTTCACATCACGTTCGCCGCTGGCGCGCTCGGTGGTGGTATTGCGGCTGTAGGCCAGGCCAATGTCGCCAAAAACCGCACCAGCGCCGGCCCATCCTTGCCGGCTGGCCTGCAGGTCCAGCTGGCGGCGAGCGGCCTGCACATCCAGGCGCTCGCGCAGCGCGGTGGCTTCGATGCCATCCGCCGATTGCAGCGTGGCCGGCAGGGGCGGCAACTGGTCGGCCAACTGGTAACTGGTCTGCGCGCCCCACAGGCCGAGGCGGCGATTGAGTTGCTCGCGCTCGGTGGCAGCGGTCAGGCGGGCGCGGGCCAGTTCGGCGCGGGCCTGCAGCAGCACGGCCTGCTCGCGCGCCTGCTGCAGGCGGCTCCAGTTGCCCACGCGCAGCATGCGTTCGGCCAGTTCGGCGCCCACTTCAGCGGCTTCGTGCATGCGCTCGTGCGCCCCGGCCACCTGTTCGGCGGCCACGGCGCGCAGCCAGGCGCGGCGGGTGTCGGCTGCCAGTTGCAGCACCTGCTGGGCGGCGGCCAGCGTGCTTTGCTGCAGTTGCTCGTTTTGCCGCTGGGTGCGCCACGGCAGGGTGATGAGGTCGAGCAGGCTGAAGGCCAGCGTGCGCTCGATTTCGCGCTCCTGCCCGCTGGCAAAGCGCCCCAGCGACAGCTGCGGGTTTGGCAGCGTGAGCGCCTGCACCCGCTCGGCGTCCTGCACGCCCAGCGCGGCCAGTTGCGCCTGCAGGCCGGGGTTGTTCAAGAGCGCAATGCGCACGGCGGCGTCTTGCGTCAGCGGCTGGGCCAGCCAGCCGCGCATGGCGTCCTGCGCCTGCGCTCGCGTGGCGGCGTCGGTGGAGGGCAGGGCGGCATTGGCAATGCTGCTCCGCTGGCCCACCAGCGCCTGCACGTCGCCGCGCAGGCCATCGGGCGACACGCTGACGCAGCCTGCCAGCACGGCGCTGGAAAGCAGCACTGCCAGAGCCTTTTTGCGCTGACCAACCATGCTGCCGGCTTTGCCCCCTTTCTCTTTGGGAGAAGGCTGGGCTGAGGGTGAGCGCTGCAGGTGGGCAGTGCATTCATGGCTCCGCAGCCACTCATCAAAAAATTGCGCCAGAGCGTTTTTGCGCTGACCGACCCTGCTGCCGGTTTTGCCCCCTCTCCCTCTGGGAGAGGGCTGGGGTGAGGGCCGACGGCGCTGGTATGCGGCGCATTGCTCGCTTCGCAGCCAGTCAGCAAAAAACTGCTCCAGGCGGCGCAGGGCAGTAGCGTTGTGGGGTGTTACGGCACGGCTCATGGCTGGCCTTTCGGGTGCATGGAATGCGGGTGCGCGCCGCCGTGCAACGGGGCGGCAGGTGCCATGGCGGGGTGGTCGCCATGCTGCATGGGCATGGCGGAAGTGGCAGGCGGCGCGGCGCCATTCGCACCGCTGCCACCTTTGGCCTGTGCGGCCTCCCAGCCCACGATGTCCGCATGGCCGCGTGGAAACTGGCCCACGGCAGCGTTGGCAGCGCGCCAGTCCTGTGTGCCCAATTGCGGCGCTGGCCGGGGTAGTGCCATGCCTTGGTACACCAGCGGCGCTGTGGGTGCAACACCCTCGGCGGCACCTGCAAAATCAAAAGCTTTCAGCGGCGGCGGGTTTTGTGCCAGCGCCAGGGACGGCACCAGCAGGGCCAGGCGGGCAAGCCGGCCAGCCGAGAGAAACGAAAAAGGGGCGCGCATGGCGATCTCCAGACAAACAACGAAGCAACAGGGCGTTGCGCTGCAGCCTGCAAGGCACTGCAAATAGTGCTACCAGCAGGCTGAAGACGCACTTCGGGCGTCAGAGATCAGGCGATGGGGGGTTTGATGGCCAGCGCGGCGGATGCGCTGGTAAACCGGGCGGTGGCGCCAGGTTGAACTTCACTTGCCACAGGGTGCGGCAAGTTGCTGCCCCACTGGGGCGTTACCAGCAGCATGGAATGGCAGATTTCGCAGGCCGAGCACAGGGGGCTGTGGGCGTGCGTGGCAGCGTCGCCACAAGGGCCGCTGGCCGGGTCGGCGCAGGGGGTGTGCGTGGTGCCTTGGTCAGGGGCCTGCGTGGCAGCAGCCAGAGCGTCCGAGGCGTGCGCCTGGTGAACCGAATGTGCCTGCTGCTGAACCGACTGCATCATCGGCTGCGGCGGGCCGTCTGCCGGTAGCAGCACCGGCACCATGCCCGCCGCCATAGCCGTGCCCACCAGTCCGCGCAGGACCAGCAAAAGCATCAACAGCAAGGAAAGAATGCGGCGCATGGACGCTGGTAGTTTGTGCGCGGGCGCAAAAGTTCCCTGCGGTTCTTTCGCCCCGACTGTGCCAGCAGACATTTTCAATGCTCTCATTTTGATAGCTGCCAGCGCAGACTGCGAAAGCACTGGAGGCCTTTTTTATCCTTGGCTGTGCCCTACAAGCTGGATGCAGCCGCAGAGCGCTTGGCAACCGAGGTTGCAGAATTTGCAGCGGTGGTTGACCTGCCCGGTTCCTGCCGCA
>JAGOCN010000482.1 GCA_017998735.1 Giesbergeria sp. | reverse complement strand
GGCTACCTGGGCGCCGAGCGCGCGACCTGGGACGCACACGATGCCGCACGGCTCATGCAGGCCCAACGCACCGCGCCTTACCCGGCCGGCATCCTCATCGACCAGGGCCTGGCCGACAAATTCCTGGCCGAGCAACTGCACCCCGACCTGCTGGAGAGCGCCTGCGCCGCCATAGGCCAGCCGCTCACCCTGCGCCGCCACGCGGGCTACGACCATGGCTACTACTTCATACAAACCTTTGTCGAAGACCACCTGCGCCACCACGCCGGCCAACTGACTAAATCGTAAATAGCGCCATGCGTTTGCAATGATTTGCATTGGCCGATAGCCGCACGCCATAGGATTGAACCCTTTTTTCCGGCAGGAGCCCTCATGAACGCACAAGAAATCTGGCAATTCCTCAGCACCCAAGGGGCTGAGTTCGGCATCAAGCTGCTCACCGCAATTGCCGCCTGGGTGGTGGGCCGCTGGCTCATCAGCCTGGCCGTACGCCTCATGGGCAAGGTGTTCGTGCGCGGCAACAAGATCGACGCCACGCTGTCGCAATACCTGCAGTCCATCGCCTCGGTGCTGCTGAACATTGTCCTGATCCTGGCCATCCTGGACATCTTCGGCGTCAAGACCACCTCGTTTGCCGCCCTGCTGGCCGGCGCCGGCCTGGCCATTGGCGCGGCCTGGAGCGGCATGCTGGGCAACTTTGCCGCCGGCGTGTTCATGCAGGTGCTGCGCCCCTACAAGGTGGGCGACTTCATCAGCGCCGGGGGCGTGGTCGGCACGGTGAAAGAGCTGGGCCTGTTTGCCACCACCGTCATCACGCCCGACAACGTCATCACCGTCGTCGGCAACGGCAAGGTGTTTGGCGACAACATCCAGAACTACAGTGCCCTGCCCGTGCGCCGTGTGGACTGCGTTGCCAAGGTGGCCAACAGCGTCAACCCGCTGGACGCCATTGCGCGGCTGCAGCCGGTGATTGCTGCCATTCCCAACGTGGCCAGCGACCCGGCACCGGTGATCGAAATCCTGGAGTTCACGCCCGAAGGCCCCAAGCTGTGCGTGCGCCCCTTCACCCACACCGACCACTACTGGCAGGTCTATTTCGACACACACAAGGCCATCGTCGAAACTTTTGGCGCGGCCGGCTACCCGGTGCCCGAAACCCCCATGGCCTACCGCCAGTCGCCCACGCAGTAGGCAACGCACAAATAATCACACTCGGCCAGTGCGGCAACCCTTGGCAAAAAGCCGCACTGGCCCGACAATCAACCGCAGCGCACCTTTTGGGTGCCTTTTTTTTGAGTTCAAAAGCGCTTAGGCCCGGACAACCCCTTGCCCGGGCTTTTGCGCTTTTTTGCCGCAGCCATTCGACCTACTGGAATCATCATGAACAGCAAACCATCCATCACCGTCTCGTCCCTGGACTTCGAGCGCCTGGAGTCGTTGCTGGAGAAGCATGCCGGCGACTTCCCTGGTCGCGCAGCGCTGGAGGCCGAGCTCGACCGTGCCGACGTTCTCGACCCGCAGGAGATGCCCCCGAATGTGGTCACCATGAACTCCACCGTGCGCTTCACCATGCTGGAGACCGGCAAGAGCAATACCCTGACCCTGGTCTATCCCAAGGAAATGGACGGCAGCGACACCAAGGTATCGGTCTTTGCCCCCGTCGGCATTGCCCTGCTGGGCCTGAGCGTGGGTGATGAGCTGCAGATTCCCAGCCCCACCGGCAAGGTGACGGTACGCGTGGATGCCATCACCTACCAGCCCGAGAGTGCAGGCCAGTTGCACCGCTGAAGCCCCGCCACTGCAACCCGCGGCCCCGCGCAGGCCGCTTTTTTGGGGGGCAACAGCTCACAGCAAAGCGCTGCTGATCAGCCCCGCCCCCACCATGCCCACCTGCCAGCGCAACGCCAGCGGCCAGGTGGGCACCCGGCTCTCCACGCGCTCATACAGCACATGGCCGGCGGCAACCGACAGGACGAACGCCAGCACCATACCCAGCTCGGCCGCCACCAAGTCCCGCGGCCACAGGTGGTTGACCACGGCATTCACGCCGACGCACACGGCAAAGTGGACCAGAAACACCGAGTACGAGATCTGCCCCAGCCGGTTCAAAGGCGCCCAGCCAGCCCAGCGAGCCACAGCCGGCTGGCGCATGGCCAACACCAGCAGCAGCGCCGTGGCGCCCGCCAGCGCAATGCGCGTGCGCCACTGCAGCGCCAGAGCCGCCAGCACCAGCACGGACAGCAACAAGGCCCAACCCCAGGCAACCCCTGGCTCGCGCGACTGCGCGGCCCAATAGGCCAGCATGCCCAGCCCATAGGCACCGAAGAAATAGACCGCCCACATATCCCACTGTGCATCGCGATTGAAGCCCAACAGCGATGCCGCCACAAACAGCACCACCAGCATCTGCGCACCAGAGAGGGCCCAGGGCCAGCAGCGTGCCAGCCGATCAGCGCCCCAGCGTGCGCGCGCCTGCGATGCGGCCAGGGTGACAACGGCCAGCAGCACGGTCGTGAGG
>JAGOCN010000481.1 GCA_017998735.1 Giesbergeria sp. | reverse complement strand
GGGCCTGGGCGAGCGGATCGTCACCGGCCTGGCGCTGAACGACAGCGCGCTGATGCTGGCCGGCGCCCTGCCCGCAGCCGGCCTGGCCCTGTGCAGCGAACTGCTGTTTGAAAGCATCGACCGGTACCTGCGCCGGTCCAAGGCGCTGTGACCCGAAAATCGCCCCTAAATCAGCACTAAATTGGCCAACAGCCGGCATCTGCGCTTGGCATATAGCTATCAATTTCGCAGAAAATCCTGCAAGCCAGCATGGACAACCCGGTGCCAGAAAACGCTGTATTAGCGCGCAGATGCCTTGCCGGCGATAAGCCGCTGTCAGGCAAAAACGTGCGCTTCGCCCCGGACTTGAACCGACACCATGCTGCCCACGGCCGGTAGCGCCAGGCTGGGGCTGCGCACCTCCATCGGCGCCACGTTGCGCTCGGCCAGCTGAACCCGCACGGTGCAGCTGGCACCCCCAAAGTCGGTGTCCACCACTTCGGCGCGCACGCCGGCCCCGTCCTGCGGGCCCAGCTCCAGCTGCTCGGGGCGCAGCATGATCTGCGCGGACCCTTCGCGCTGCGTGTCTGCCACTGGAATAGTCCCCAATGCGCAGCGAGCTTGGCCCTGCCGCAGTTCGGCGTCCAGCACGATGCAGTCGCCCAGAAACCGCGCGGTGTCGACATCACGCGGGTGGTGGTAGAGCGCCTGCGGGCTGCCCACCTGCACCAGCGTACCGGCGCGCATCACCGCGACTTGGTCGGCAAAGGACAGGGCTTCGGCCTGGTCGTGGGTGACCAGGATGGCGGTGATGCCGGTTTGCGCCAGCAGCGCGGCCACGGCCTTGCGGGTGGCTGCGCGCAGGCCGGTGTCGAGTGCCGAAAAGGGCTCGTCGAGCAGCATCAGCCGGGGCTGCTGCGCCATGGCGCGGGCCAGCGCCACACGCTGCTGCTGGCCGCCCGACAGCTCGTGCGGGCGCCGCCGCAGCAGCGCCTCGTCCAGCGACACAAGTTGCATCAGCTCGCGGATGCGCTGCGTGCGCCCGGCCAAGCTGCGCGGCAGGCCAAAGCCCACGTTGTCCGCGATGGTCAGGTGGGGAAACAAGGCACCGTCCTGCGGCACAAAGCCAATGCCGCGCTGGTGGGCAGGCACGGCATCGGGGCCGTTGGCCAGGCAGGTGCCGCCCACGGTGACCGTGCCCGCGTCAGGCACCTCGAAGCCGGCGATGATGCGCAGCAAGGTGGTCTTGCCCGAACCGGAAGGCCCCACGATGGCCGTGCGGCTACCGGCGGCCACGCTCAGGCGGATACCGTCCAGCACCGTGACGGCACCATAGGATTTACGTACGCCGTCGATGTCCAGAATCTTCGTTGTCGTCATTGCCCGGCAGTCTTCTTGGATTGGATATAGAGCAACCACGTGAGCGGCAGCGAAAACAGCACCATGAGCAGCGCATACGGCGAGGCCCCGGCGTAGTCGATCTCGCTGCTGTAGGCCCAGAAGGCCGTGGCCAGGGTGCGGGTGCCGTTGGGCGCCAGCAGCAGGGTGGCGGTGAGTTCATTGGTGATGCCCAGCGACACCATGGCCACACCCGCTGCGGCGCCCGGTGCGGCCAGGCGCAGGGTGACGCGCCACACGGCGCGCCAGGGCGAGTGGCCCAGGCTGCGCGCGGCGTATTCCAGCTCCACCGGCGCCTGAGCGATGCCGGTGCGCAGGCTCACCAGGGCGCGGGGCAGGAACATCATGGCGTAGGCCAGCAGCACGGTCACCACCGTCTGGTACAGCGGCAAGGCCACACGCACGGTGACACTCACCAGCGCCAGCGCGATCACCACGCCCGGCAGGGCGCCCACCAGGTAGTTGCAGGCCTCCAGCACCCGCTGCAACCGCCCCGGCTGGCGGATGGAGAGCCAGGCCATGGGCCAGGCGCACAGCGTGGTCAGTAATGCCCCTGCCAGCGCCAGCACCACGGTCTGCCCGATGGCGGGGCCGATGTAACGCAGCGGCCAGACGTCGAGGCCGCCCGCCACCAGCCAGCGCGCCAGGGTGAGCAGGGGCACACCCAGCGACAGGCAGGCGATAAAAACGTGCAAGGCCACGCAAGGCCATTTCCACCGCCCCAGCGGGCGGCGCACCAGCAGCCGCGCAGCCCCCATGCCGACACGGGCGTAGCGTTCGTGGCCGCGGGTGCCGGCCTCCAGCGCAAGCAGGCCGAAGCAGCAGACCACCAGCACGCCCGCTAGCATGTTGGCCGCCGGCCCGCTGTAGCTGGACTGGAACTGGTCAACGATGGCCGTGGTGAACGTGTCGAAGCGAATCATCACGTACAGGCCGTATTCCGCCAGCAGATGCAGCCCCACCAGCAGCGCCCCGCCCCACACCGGCAGGCGCAACTGGGGCAGCACCACCCGGCGGAAAGCCTTCCAGGGGTTCAGGCCCAGCGACGAGGCAGCGTCTTCGATCGCCGGGTCCAGCCGCCGCAGGGCTGCGGAAATCGGCAGGTAGAGAAACGGGAAATACGCCAGCACCGACACCAGCAC
>JAGOCN010000480.1 GCA_017998735.1 Giesbergeria sp. | reverse complement strand
GCAGGGCTTCGGCCGGATGCGGCAGGGCGCGCAGTGCAGCCAGCAGGTCCACCAGCGCCTGGAAATTCGCGGGCAGCGTGACCGGGGGGGCGCCGGGCTTGCGCGCTTCCAGCAGGCCTTCGGGGCTCAGGCGGTGCTGGGCTGAACTGCTGAGATCGGGTGTGTCGCTGTCTGCGCCCTGCGCCCAGGTGGCCAGCGTGGCAAGCCAGCTGCTGTAGTGGCGCGGCGCCAGCTTGCGCTTGTCCCAGTCGCACACCTTGGGCGCGGTCTGGGCGTCCAGCCATTGCTGCATGGCCTGCGCCCGGTCGGCCCAGCCCCCCTTGAGCGCCGCCACGGCCGTGCGGCGGGCGTCCACGGTGCGGGCAATGCATTCGGCCAGCGTGCCGTCGCCGGCGCCGGGCGGCAGCGCGGCCTCGGCCAGCTGGCGCATTTCTTCCACCAGCGCGTCCACGTTTTTCCACAGGCCCAGCACGGTGTCGATGGCCTCGGCGTCCAGCGGGTAGCACTGCTGGCGCCAGTAGTCCTGGGCGGCTTCGGTCTGCACGGCGCGCTCGTCGGCGTTCAGTTCCTCGTCAAACAGGCAGCCGCTGTCAAAGGCATGCTCGCGCAGCATGCGCTGGCACCAGGCGTCGATGGTGTACACGGCAGCATCGTCCATGCCTTCGGCCGCCATGGCCAGGCGCCAGGCGGCGTTCTGGCGGGCGTCGCCCTCCGGGTACGCCGCCAGCAGCCCGGCCAGAAAGGCATCGCCTGCCGGCACCTCGGCCGTGCCGCGAAAGCACTGCGCCGCCTGCAGCAGGCGCGCGCGGATGCGGTCGGACAATTCGCGCGTGGCGGCGCGCGTGAAGGTCATCACCAGAATGTCGGCCGGCCCGAGCGGCTGCGCAAAGGCGCTGTGTTCACCGCCGTGGCCCAGCACCAGCCGCAGGTACAGCGCAGCAATGGTCCAGGTCTTGCCGGTGCCGGCGCTGGCCTCGATCAGGCGGCTGCCCCAGAGCGGAAAGGTCAGCGGCTCCAGCGTGTGGCCGGGGTGCGCATCGCCGGGCAATGGCCCCGTTGCGGGGGGCAGGGTTGTCATGCGGCGTCCATTTTTTCAGGCTCTGCTGCAGCTTCAGGGGCGGGAGAAGGCGCATGCGGCGTGGCCCGGACCTGGCTTGATGCCCATTGGGCCAGTGGCGCGCAGACCAGGTGGGCCAATGCATCCATGCGGCCATCGGCGCTCAGCGCCTCAAAGTCGGGGTAAATGCGGGCCAGACAGGGGTCGGCGTTTTCGCCTTCGCTGTTCCAGCCGCCTTCGTAGGCCTGCGCGGCATTGCCCTCCTGCACCCAGGCCAGACCGGTGCGCAGCGCCAGCGGCAAGGGCGACTGCATGCCCTGCTGCCAGACCTGCAGCAGCTGCGCGAGCTGCTGTCGGGCCTCGTCCGCGTCCAGCGCCGGCAGGTGCAGGGTGGCATCGCGCCCCACCAGCATGCCCGGCGCCACCACCCCGCTGGCCGCTGCTGCCAGGCTGCGCACCCACGCCGGCAGCAGCATTTCAGGGCGCACCACCGGGCCTTTGCTCAGGTCCTTGCCCAGCAGGCGCGACGGGACCAGTTCCAGCCAGACGGTGCGGCCGGTTTCCATGTCTGCATCCGCATCCGCATCCGCCTTCACCTCTTGGTCTGTGTCCGCATCCCAATCTGCACCCGTGCCTGCCTTGCTTCTGAGCGATTCCAGCCAGTCCTCCAGTGGAGGGGCAGGCGCCTCTCCGCTCTCCGGCGTGGTGACATCCAGATCGCCGGTGCTGGCGCCCGTGGCACGCAGCAAGGCACGTGCGTCCTTGTTGGGGTAGCGCTGCTGCAGCGCCTGCCATGCCTGCAGCATCGGCAGCAGCACGCCCTGCAATTGCTGCTGCGTGCGCTCTGCAAAACCGCCCAGCGGCAGGCGCCCGGCGCGCTGCAGCTGCCCCAGGCGCAGGGACACGGCCTCGGCCACCGGTTCGGCCTGCAGGGCGCCACCCTCGCCGCGCCGTGCCAGATCGGCCAGCACCTCGTCCACCATGCTGCGCACCACGCCGTATTCCTCCAGCCCCTGCAGGCCAAAGGCTTCGTCGTCAATGCCTTCTTCCATGGCGGCATCAAACACGACCCCCAGCCGTTCACGGAAGAACGTGCGCACCGGGTGGCGCAGAAACGCCGCCAGCTGCGTGACGGTCAGGGGCGCACGCGCCGGCAGCGCTGCTGCGGCTGCGGCTGCGTTGGCAGGCGGTGGCGTCACTGCACCTGCCGGCAGCTCTCCGGAAACCAGTGCGTCCCCGGTGCCCGGCAGGCCATCCCCATGCGCCGTGCGCCATTCGCGCGCGTGGGTGAAGAGGCTGGCGTTGCCTTCGAAATAGCGCCGGCTGAACGGCTGCAGCGGGTGCTCGGTGGTGCGCTGCCCCAGCACATCGCCCTGCCAGCCGGCAGCCAGGTAGTCGCGCAGCTGCGACACCAGCACCGAGGGGGGCTGCGCGCTGTGGTCGTGCACGCTGCGGCCGCACCAGC
>JAGOCN010000479.1 GCA_017998735.1 Giesbergeria sp. | reverse complement strand
GCTGCACAGGGCGCGCAGGTTCTGCGCCAGCACCGGGCCGGCGCGCACGGCAAACACGCCCGACTTGGGCCGGGCATCGGCATAGGCCGCGATGTCGCCGGCGGCTGTCACCTGCGGGTGCGAGGTGCTTTGCAATGTGCGCGTGACGCGGATGAAACCGCGGGCATCGGTGTCCAGCCCGCTGGCGGCGGGCCAGGCAGGGGCCGCCGCGCCGGTGACGGCCAGGCAGGCGTCGAAGGCCAAGGGCGCGCCGCCATCGGTAAACACCAGCTGGCCTGCATCCACCCGTGCCGCCCGGCGGTTGCCGACCCATTGGATGCCGCGCCGCGCCAGTAGCCGTGCCACGCGCCGGCGGGCGCCGGGCGCCACGCCATCGAGCGGCTCTGCGCTGCCGCCCACCAGCGTGAGGTGCAGGTACGACCAGCCCTGCACCATGGCGCGGTGGTGGATCGCCAGCGCCAGTTCCACCCCGGCCGCGCCGGCGCCCAGCACCACCAACTCGAAACGCTGGCGCTGGCTGGCAATGCGCTGCACCACGCCGGGCCAAGCGGCCACAAAGCCTTCAATGGGCCGCACCGGCAGCGCGTGCTCTGCCGCGCCGGGCAGTTCGTCCAGCGCCGCCACCGGGCCGGTGTCTATGGAAATGCGGTCAAACGGCAGCCGCGTGCCGTCGGCGCAGTGCAGCAGGTTGCGCTGCAAGTCCAGCGCGGTGCCGGCACTGGTGTGCAGCAGGGCGCCGGCGCGCTCGGCCAGCGCGTCGAGTGCCACCGCGCATTCGCCCAGGCGGTAGTGGCCCGCCACCCAGCCGGGCAACATGCCCGAATAAATCTGCCGCCGGTAGGGCGTGACCAGCGTGACCTGCCAGCCCGGCAGCGGGCGCTGTGCCAGGTCGGCCAGCACGCCCAGGTGCGCGTGGCCGCCGCCCAGCAGCACCAGTTGCCGCAGGGGTGCCGTGCCTGGCGCGGCTGCCCTGCCGGCTGTTCTGGTTGTTCCGGTTGTTGCGTTCGTTTCGGTCACGCCTGCGCCTCCAGCCGCAGGTCGCCAAACCAGGCGGTCACCTGGCCGCCGGTGTTGTCGGTGTCGGCGCCCACGGCCACACCGCCCACACGCGGCATGGTGCCGCCAAAGGCGTCTGCCCAGTCGCGCCGCAGGTCGCGCGTATGGCTGCGCCAGCGGTCGGCCTGTGCGTTCTGGCTGTCCACCACCACCATGCGCACCCGGTCGGTGTACGGGTTCCAGCCGCTGGCGCCCACCGGCTGTGCATGGCCCCAGACATAGCACAGCGCGGCGGCCGGCAGGTCGTTGCCCGACAGGGCGCGTGCCGCAGCCAGCTTGAGCCGGTCGCCCAGCGACAGGCGCTCGGGTGGCAGGTCAAAAAACACATACAGCCGGGCGGCAAAGTCGTCGCCCTCCTTGCGGCCAAAGTCCGAGCCGGCCAGCGCGTGCGACACCTTCCACTGCCAGTGCAGCCATGGTCGCTGGCCAGCGTCCCCGTTCAGCTGGTGGACCCAGGACGATGACGACTGTGCCGATTGCACTTGCAGCACGCGGCGTGCTGCGTCCTGCACGATGGCAAAAGTGTTGGCGCGCTCCACCTTGGGCAGGCGCTGGTGCATCCAGCCGGGCGGCACGGCGTCGCCCAGGGCGGCGCGGGAAAACGGCGGTATCGGCTGGGCGGCATCGGCTGGCTGTGGCGCAGGCGCTGCACCGTTGTCTTGTGCGTGCAGCGCAAAAGGGGCCAGGGTGGTGGCAGCGGCGCTGCTGCCCAGGGCAAGCAGGGACAGGGTCTGGCGGCGGTTCAGCATGGCGAGGCAGGCTCCGGGGAAAGAGAAAAGGGGTCGCGCCGGGCCGGCAAATGCTGGCCCGGCAGCTGCGCAAATTCAGGCAGGGCTGCCAAGCGCGCCAGGTCGTCCGGCGTGTCCACATCCCACAGCAGTGCCAGTTCGCACAGCGCCACGCCCAGCGCGTGCGCTCGCTGGCGGGTCTGCGCCATGACACGGTCGGTGCTCCAGTCGATGCCGTGGAACAAACCGGGCTGCGGCTGGCGCAGGCCGACCAGCACATAGCCGCCATCTTCGGCCGGAATGAACACCGCTCGTGCGTTTGTGTCTGTGCCTGTCTCTGGGCCAACTTGCAGTGCAGCCGCCGCAGCGCGCAGGTGCTGCACGGTCAGCGCCGGGCAGTCGGTGCCCACCAGCAGCACCGGCCCCGGTGCGGCAGCCGTGGTGGCCTGCATGCGCTGGCCCAGGTCGCCGGCGGGCTGGTCCCTGCAGTCCACGCCGGTCGTGCGTTGCAAGGCCTTAAAGAAACGCTGGTCTGCGTCCGGTGCGCACCACAGTTGCACGCCGCCGCCCAGACCGGCCTGCTGCGCCACCTGCACGGTGCGCAGGATGAAAGCGCGTTGCAGGCGCGCCGCACCGTGCGCGCCCAGGGCAGGGGCCAGCCGCGTCTTGGCAAAGCCGGCCAGCGGCGCCTTGGCCAGGATGGCAATGCGCACCGGCTGCACAGGGGCAATGGAATCGGAAT
>JAGOCN010000478.1 GCA_017998735.1 Giesbergeria sp. | reverse complement strand
GGAGGTGGAGCGAACGGAAACCGCGCAGGCGGGCGTCCAGGCAGAGAGGGTCGGGCGGCAATGATACCGGCGCAGCATTTTGCATGGCGCCAAGGGGTCATGGAGGGGCCGCCAGTTTCTTGCAAGCGCGCCGCTGCTGCAGCCCCCACAATAGCGCCCGTGCTGTCTGTCCTGCTGATTACCTTCCCCTTCTTTGCGCTGGTGCTGTGCGGCTATCTGGCCGCGCGCGGCGGCATTTTGCCGCAACCGGCCATTCCGGGGCTCAATGCCTTCGTGCTGTATTTCGCGCTGCCGTGCATGCTGTACCGGTTTGGTGCCACCACGCCCATTGGGCAGCTCCTGGACCCGGCGGTAGCCGGCGTGTATCTGCTGTGCGCGTCGGTGATGGTGGCGGGCACGGTGCTGGCTACGCGCGGGCCGCGCATCGGCTGGAACGACGCCGCCTTCGGCGCCCTGGTGGCGGCATTCCCGAACACGGGGTTCATGGGGGTGCCGCTCCTCGTCGCTCTGCTGGGCGCGCAAAGTGCGGGTCCGGCCATCGTCACCATCGTGGTGGACATGGTGTTCACCAGTTCGCTGTGCATCGCGCTCTCGCGCCTCGATGGTGCGGGCTCCCACGGCGTGGGTGTCGCACTGCGCAATGCCTTCCGGGGCATGGCGACCAACCCCATGCCCTGGTCGATTGCGTTGGGTGCGCTGGCGTCCGCCCTTCAGTTCACCTTGCCCGGGCCGGTCGATAAAACCGTGGCCATGCTGGCCGATGCTGCCTCGCCCGTGGCGCTGTTCACCATTGGTGCCGTGCTGGCGCGCTCGCAGATGAACCAGCACGAGCGCGTGCTGGTGCGCGACTACGTGCCCGTGGCGCTGGCCAAGCTGCTGGTGCACCCGCTGCTGGTGTGGGGGGTGGGCCGCGCGGCCATGGCGCTGGGGGTGCCGCTGGACCCGTTTGCCTTCACCGTGCTGGTGCTGCTGGCCGCGCTGCCCAGTGCCAGCAATGTGTCGTTGCTGGCAGAGCGTTTTGGCGCGCACAACGGACGCATCGCGCGCATCATTCTGGTGTCTACAGCGCTGGCATTCCTGAGCTTCTCTGCAGCGGTGGCGCTGCTGACCTGAGCGCGTGTTTTTGCGCCGCCCTACACGCTGTTTGGGTTTTGTGGCTGCTAACGCTGTGTGCATAGGCGCCACGCATCAAAAAGATTGAAATATCAGCCGGTGGTACGGGGCCGTATCCATCGATCCACCATGGCTTGCAGCTGCGCAAAGTTCACTGGCTTGGCGAGGAAGTCATCCATTCCGGCGCTCTGGCAGCGCTCGCGGTCTTCGGCGTAGGCGTTTGCGGTCAGCGCGATGATGGGCACGCGCGCATGGTTTTGTGTTTTTTCCTTGGCACGGATGTGCTGCGTGGCGGCCAGGCCGTCAAGCACGGGCATCTGCATATCCATGAAAACCAGTGCTGGCGGCGTGCCGTTGCACTGCAGCCGCTCCAGCTGCTGCGCGGCCTGTTGACCGTCTTCGGCGACCACGGCGGTCAGGCCTATGCGCTCGAGCATGGCCGTGATCACGACGCGGTTGATGGCGTTGTCTTCCGCTACCAGCACCATCGCGCCTTGGGTGGTCGGCGGCTGCAACATGCCCTGTGGGCTTGCGGGCACCAGCACGGCTGCGGGCGCCGCAGCAAAGCCCACCTGTACACGGAACCAGAAACGTGCGCCCTGGGCCGGCTGGCTTTGCACCCCGGCGTCGCCGCCCATCAGGCGCGCCAGGCGGCGCACGATGGACAAGCCCAGGCCGCTGCCGCCGTATTCGCGCGTGATGGAGTTGTCAGCCTGCGAGAACGGCATGAAAAGCCGCGCGCTCTGCTCTTGTGACAGGCCGATGCCGGTGTCGGTGACGGAAAATTCCAGCACGGCACCGACTCCGGTCTGCGCTAACTCACGCGCCTCAATGCGCACCTCGCCTTGGGGCGTGAACTTGATCGCATTGCCGACCAGGTTCGACAACATCTGGCGCAGCCGCATGGCGTCTGCGGTGTAACGGGCGTCTTGTGGGCCGATCCAGTCTGAGAGCAGGCGCAGGCCTTGGTTGCGCGCGCATTCGGCGAACAGGCTCTCGATTTCGCGGATCAACTGATGAGGCTCGAAAGACACGGGTGCCAGCTCAAACTTGCCGGCTTCGACTTTGGAAATGTCCAGGATGTCGTTGAGCAGTGTCAGCAGGGTTTGACCCGACTGCACGATGACCAGCGCCGCTTCTTGTCGCGCCGATGAGTCCATGGTGGGCTGTTGCAGCATTTGCGCCATGCCCAGAATGCCGTTCATGGGCGTGCGAATCTCGTGGCTCATGGTGGCCAGGAAGCGGCTCTTGGCCTCGTTGTCGGCATCGGCACGGTCACGCGCCTGCGCCAGATCCCGTTGCAGCCGCTCGCTGACGGTGAGCGCGATGGCAATGGGGATCCAGACGTTGTACAGAATGCACCAGAGGTAGGGCGCGGCGTACAAAGGGCTTGATGCAAAGATCGACTTCGATTCGGTCAGGTTG
>JAGOCN010000477.1 GCA_017998735.1 Giesbergeria sp. | reverse complement strand
GATGTAGTACTTCATGATCCAGGCCGGCACGATGAGGATGGGCTCGGGGTGCACGGTCTCCGTCGTGGGGGTGTACTGGATCAGCTCCATCAGGCGGTTTTGCAGCACCACCTTGCCCGGCGTGATGCCCACGTCGCGCCCGACCACGAAGTTTTCTGTTCCGGCGGGGGGCTTGCCGGTGGCCAGGCGCTGGAAGTCGTCGGCGGCGTTCTGCATGCCGCGCATCAGGTTGGCGCCGCCCTGCTGCAGTGTGCGCTGCAGCACCACAGGGTTGGTGGCCAGCTGGTTGCCGGGAGAGAACATGTCCAGCAACTGGCGGGCGGCGAAGGCGACCACGTTTTCATGGTGTTTCTCCACGCCGCGCACGCCGTGCGTGGCTGCGGCCCACCACTGCTCGGTGCGCAGGAAGGATTGGTGCAGGTAGTTGAAGGGCCAATGCTGCCACTCGGGGGCGGTAAAGCGTCTGTCCTCGAAGGGGGGGCGCACGGAATGGCGCGCCTGCTGGTCGGCGCCGGCGGTCATGCGTTCGCGGGCATAGGCCGCCAGTTCCTCGCCCTGGCGCATCGCCAGGCGGGTCAGATCCATGCACTTGCCGGGAGAGGCGGCCAGGTGCAGCGCCCAGTCGGTTGCGGCCAGCAGGCCTGCAGTGGGGGAGAGGGAGGAAAACCGGCGAGCCAGGCCAGCCTGGAACGCTGCGTCCAGCTGTTCGGCCATTGCCATTTTGGTTGCGGGGAGAGGGGGTGTTTGCATGAAACAGATCCTTGGGCAGGGTGTTCAGGGAGCGCTGCGGCAACTATATAAGCGACATGTGGGCTTGTCGTGACACATGTTCAAGGTGTTGCCGCTAAAAACTGACTGGTCGGTCAGTAGTTGGGCGGTAGGATACTGCATAACCACGATGATGCACAACACAATGACCGAATCAATCCCTCTGATTTCAGACGTGGCTGCGCCGGTGGCGCGGCGGCGCCTGCCGCCACGGGTGCGCATGGAGCAGATTCTGGATGCCGCCCTGGTGGAGTTTTCCGAGCGCGGCTTTGCCGCCACCACGATGGAGGACATAGGGCGCCGCTGCGGTCTGTCCAAGGGCGGGCTGTATGCGCACTTCGCCAGCAAGGACGCGGTCTTGGATGCGCTGCTCCATCGCTCCTTGGGCCCCCCCGAATGGGCGCAGGCAGGCGAGCCGCCGGTGCAGGCCAGCACCCGGGAGTTCGCGCAGTGGGTGGTGGATCAGTTGTACTTGGGCTTGCTCGAGCGGCCGGCGGCGGTGGAAACGCTGCGCCTGCTGGCGGGCGAACGGGGGCGCGCCAAGGAGCTGGCGCAGCTGTGGTTGCAGAACGTGGCGCAGGCGAGTTCGGTTTTGTTGGCGGATATTGTGAGCGCCCACATACGCTACCACGGGCTGCCGGACAGCGTGGTGCTACGTGAGCCCAGGCTGATGATGACAACCGTGACCTATGTGTTACTGACGCAAATGATTTTGGGACGCGATACCGATATGGACTTGGGCTCGCTGCGCGTCAGCCATGCGGAGCTGCTGTGCGAGTTGCTGGACCCGGCCGCGCGCATTGCTGCGCAGGAGCCAAGTGCGCCAATTGCGCCAAATGAGCCAATTGGGACTGTGGTTCAAGCGAAATGATCAAACGAAGCGTAGCGCGCCGTCAGCGGCCGGCCCTGCGCGTCGATCAGTCGCAGGCCCGGTGCGTCCTGCACCACGCCAATGCGCGTGACGGCCGTGGCGCTGGCTTGGGCGGCTGCTGCGACATCGCCACGGCGCTCGGGGGCGGCTGTGAAGGCGAGTTCGTAATCGTCGCCGCCGGCCAATGCGCATTGGCGCAGATATTCAGCATCAGATTGGCCATTTGCGCTTGTCAGATAAGCGCCAACAGCTATTAATTCAGTAGTTTTTGAGGCATCTATGCAGGCGCCTACGCCCGAGGCGCGCAGGATGTGGCCCAGGTCGCCCAGCAGGCCGTCGCTCACGTCCAGCGCGCTGCTGGCCACGCCGCGCAGCGCCAGGCCCAATGCCACGCGCGGTGTGGGCCGCTCCAGCCGCTGGCGCGCGGCGGCCAGCAGGGCGGGCGGCAGGGCGGCTGCGCGGGCCGGGTCTTGCAGCGCGTCCAGCGCCAGGCGCGCGTCGCCCAGGGTGCCGCTGACGTAGATGTCGTCGCCCGCGCGCGCGCCGCTGCGCAGCAGGGCCTGGCCCGCAGGCACCTCGCCGAACACCGTGATGCAGATATTGAGCGGCCCGGCCGTGGTGTCGCCGCCGATCAGCTCGCAGCCATGCGCGTCGGCCAGGCGGAGCAGGCCGCGGGAAAAGCCCTGTAGCCAGGGTTCGTCAACACGCGGCAAGGCCAGGGCTAGCGTGAAGGCCAGAGGCCGCGCACCGCAGGCCGCCAGGTCCGACAGATTTACCGCCAGGGCCTTGTGGCCCAGCGCCTCTGGGTCCACATCGGCAAAGAAATGCCGGCCTTCGACCAGCATGTCGCTGGAGATGGCCAGTTGCATGCCCGGCAGGGGCGCGAGCAGCGCGCAATCGT
>JAGOCN010000056.1 GCA_017998735.1 Giesbergeria sp. | reverse complement strand
GCCGAAACCCCGGCCCCGGCCATTCCGCAGCCCGCGTCTGCGTCCACGCCCGGAGACACCCCTTGAACCCTGCCGCCATCCACATCGTGGACGACGACGCCGACGTGCGCGACGGCCTGGCTTGGCTGTTTGATTCGCGCGGCTACCAGGCCGCCACCTGGCACGGGGGCGACGAGTTTCTGCAGGCCCTGGGCCCGCAGGCGGCCGGGGCCGACTGGGGCACGGCGGTGGTGCTGCTGGACATCCGCATGGCGCCGCTGTCGGGGCTGGCAACGTTCGAGCGGCTCAGGCAGCTCGGCTGCCCCTGGCCGGTGCTGTTCCTGACCGGGCATGGCGATGTCGGCATGGCGGTGGCGGCGGTCAAGAACGGCGCCTGGGACTTTCTGGAAAAGCCGTTTCAGGACAACCTGCTGGTGGACCGCGTGCAGCAGGCGCTGGCCGCTGCCAGCGCCCGGCGCAGCACCGACCAGGAAGTGCAGCGCCAGCGCGCCGCGCTGGCCAGCCTGAGCCAGCGCGAGCGCGAGGTGCTGGACGAGCTGGTGCACGGCCACTACAACAAGACCATCGGCGAGCACCTGGGCATCACCCAGCGCACGGTGGAATTTCACCGCGCCAACATCTTCACCAAGTTCGGAGTGCAATCGGCCATCGAACTGGCCCACCAGCTGGGCCGGCTGCAGGCGCTGCCGGGCGGCGGCGGCGGAACGGGTGAGGGAGCGGGGGGTGGAACTGGAACTGGCAGCAGCGGCGGCGACAGCAAAAGCAGCGGCGAACCCTTCTGACTGCAGGGCTGCGTTGCACTGCAGTCCGGCGGGCAAGGCTTCAGACAGGACAAGACGGGCCAGGAATCCAGGGCCAGGATGCTATTATTTCAATAGCTGCTGGCGCAGGCTGCACCTGCGCTGGAGGCCGTTTTGACCCTGTATTCAAACAGTGGCAGCTGTGCAGACGCCCGGCCAGTGCGGCGGCCCGCAGGCCGCAGCCGGCCGGCTGACCGGCCAGGGCTCAGCGGTCCGAATCGGGCAGCTCGATCTTCACTTCCAGCACTTCCAGGTTGTCCTGGCGCTCAAAGTGCACCTTCAGGTCTTCGGCGTTGATGGACACGTATTTGGAAATGACCGCCAGCAGCTCGCGTTGCAGCGCCGGCAGGTAGTCGGGCTTGGCGGAGCCGCGGCCGCTGCGCTCGTGCGCCAGGATGATCTGCAGGCGTTCGCGCGCCACACTGGCGGTTTTTCGCTTCTCGCCCAGCAGCAGGGACAGCAAAGACATGGCGGTTTACTTCCCACCAAAAATGCGCTTGAAAAACCCCGGCTTCTGCGCATCGGTGAAGCGCAGCGGCCGCTCTTCGCCCAGGAAGCGGTCGATCACGTCCCGGTAGGCTTCGGCCACGTCGGTGCCCTTGAGGTGGATGGCGGGCAGGCCCTGGTTGGACGCCTGCAGCACCGCTTCCGACTCCGGAATCACGCCGATCAGCTTGATGCGCAGGATGTCCTGGATGTCTTCCAGCGACAGCATGTGCCCGTCCTGCACGCGGCCCGGGTTGTAGCGCGTGATCAAGAGGTGCTCACGCACCGGCTCGCCGCCGTCGATGGCGCGCTGCGTCTTCGAGCCCAGCATGCCCAGGATGCGGTCGGAGTCGCGCACCGACGACACCTCGGGGTTGGTCACCACCAGCGCCTCGTCGGCAAAGTGCATCGCCATCAGCGCGCCGCTTTCAATGCCGGCGGGCGAGTCGCAGACGATGAACTCGAAATCCATCTCTGCCAGGTCCTTGAGCACCTTGCCCACGCCCTCCTGCGTCAGTGCGTCCTTGTCGCGCGTCTGGGACGCCGCCAGCACAAACAGGTTGTCACTGTTCTTGTCCTTGATCAGCGCCTGGCTCAGGTTGGCGTCGCCCTGGATGACGTTGATCAGGTCGTACACCACACGCCGCTCGCAGCCCATGATGAGGTCGAGGTTGCGCAGCCCGACGTCAAAGTCGATCACCGCGGTCTTGTGACCGCGCAGTGCCAGGCCCGAGGCAAAGGCGGCGCTGGTGGTGGTCTTTCCCACCCCTCCCTTGCCGGAGGTCACGACGACGATTTTGGCCATGGATTGCAGTTCCTTGTGTGCTGGTGTGCTGTGGTTGCGTGTGCGAAAGGCAGACGCGAAACAAAGGGGGTCATGGGTTGCGGGACTTCAGAGCTACAGCGCTACAGGCGCTCGAAAAAGAGCTTTTCGCCTTCCAGCCGCACCTGGGCGGGCTTGCCCACGATGTCGGTCGGAATGGCCACCTCGGTGGTGCGGTAGATGCCGGCAATGGACACCAGCTGCGGCTCCATGCAGGTGGTGAAGATGCGCGCCGCGGTGTTGCCACGCGCGCCCGCCATGGCCCGGCCGCGCAGCGGCGCGTAGACATGGATGCTGCCGTCGGCAATCACCTCGGCGCCAAAGCTGACCATGGCCAGCACCACCAGGTCGCTGCCGCGCGCATACACCTGCTGGCCCGAGCGCAGCGGCTTGTCCACCACCATGGCGCCGGGGCCGGGCACCAGCACTTCGCGCACCACTTCAATTTCATGCACCACCTCCTGGATGGCAGGCTGCGCGGGCGCGCCGGGGCGGGACTGCGCCGCATCGGGGGCCACCACCAGCCCGGCGGCCAGGGCGGCTGCGGTCTGCACGGCACTGCCGCCGCGCACCGCCACCGGCACCGTGCGGTGGCTGCGCAGCAGCTCCACCAAAGCCGCAAAGTCTGGCACCGCACCACTGCCCTGCACTTGCGCCAGGTCAATCAGCACCGGGTCGTTGTCGAAAAAACCGGGGGCATCGGCCATGCGCGCCGCCAGGTCGGCCGCCAGGGCCGCCGTGTCGGTGGACTTCAGCACCACCGCCACCACAGGCAGCGAAGCGCTCTTGAGGTCAAAGCTGGTGGATGCGGTGCGCGCAGTGTCAACGGCCATGGGTGGGAAGGAGGTAGGTGCCAAAGCGGCAAAGTGTACTGTGCGCCCATCGTTGAGCACCTTGCTGCAAGGTCTCCAGATGTGTGAGCGGCGTGTACGCGGCGTGTGCAGAAAAGCGTGCGCCGGCAACGGTTTCCGATAATGCGCGCCATGACCACACCCCGCAAAGACCACCTGGACGCCCTTGCCGTTTCGCTGCTGCTGGGCTGCTGCCTGTTCTGGGGTTTTCAGCAGGTGCTGATGAAAGCCACGGTGGCCGAAGTGGCACCGGTGTTCCAGGCCTTCATCCGCTTTGCGCTGGCCACGGCGGCGCTGTTGCTGTGGTGCCGCTGGCGCGGCATTGCCGTCTGGCACAGCGACCGGGTGCGCGGGCCGGGCCTGCTGGCAGGCGCGCTGTTTGCCGGCGAATTTGCCTGCATCTACCTGGGCCTGCAGTACACGCCGGCCTCGCGCCTGACGGTGTTTGTCTACTGCGCGCCGTTCTGGGTGGCGCTGCTGCTGCCGCGCTTTGTGCCGGGCGAGAACCTGCGCCGCGCGCAGTGGCTGGGCATGGGCTGCGCGTTTGTCGGCGTGGCGCTGGCGCTGGGCGACGGCCTGTGGGGCGACGCGCATGCCACCCGGCCGATGGGCTGGGTGGGCGATGTGCTGGGTTTGACGGCCGGGGTGTTCTGGGCGCTGACCACGGTGGTCATCCGCAGCACCTCGTTGGGCGGCACCTCGCCCGAACGCCAGCTGCTCTACCAGGTGGGCGTCAGCACCGCCGTGCTGCCGGTGCTGTCGCTGGCGCTGGGCGAGCGCTGGAGCTTTGCCTTCAGCGCCTTTGCCACCGGTTCGCTGCTGGTGCAGGCGCTGGTGGGCGCCTTTGCCAGCTACCTGGCCTGGATGTGGATGCTGGCGCACTACCCGGCCACGCGCATCTCGGTGTTCGTGTTCCTGACGCCGGTGTTCGCGCTGCTGTTTGGCGTGTGGTGGCTGGGCGAGCGCGTGACCCCGGAGCTGCTGCTGGCGCTGGGCCTGGTGGCCGTGGGCATCGCGCTGGTGAACCGGCGCCCGCGCACCGCCTGAGGCCGCCTGCGCCCCGGTCGACGGAGCGCAGGCGGCTACCCCGTGGGTGTAGGCGCGCAGCGTACAGCGGGTGCGGCCCTTGCCTGACGCCCTGCCCCTGGCGCGGGCCGCACAGTCAAAGCCATGGCGCGCCGCTGCACAGCGCCGGCGCTTTGCCTGTTTTTTCATTCAAAGGATTCCCCATGGCCCACAGCAACCTTCTGGGGGGCGACACGCTCCCCGCCCAGCCCAGCGGCAACGACACCGAAGCCCTGGGCACCAGCGGCAACTCCGACAGCGGCAGCGATGTGGTCGGCACACTGAGCCGCGCCGAACTGCGCAGCGACAGCGATGCCACCGGCACCGGCGAACGCGCCGATGTGGAGCGCGACGATGCGGCCAGCGCCAGCGACATCCGGCCCGACCACCTGCAGCAGGACGGCGGCGGCCTGGACGGCAGCGATGCCCTGGACAACCCCGCACGCACGGTGTCGCTGGACGACGCACGCGAAGAAATCGACACTCTGGCCAGCGCCGACGACGCCGCCCCCGGCGATGCCGAGGGACGGGACGCCGGCGCCCTGGACAGCAGCGAAGGTGAAGGCGACTGACCCATGCCTGCACCTGCCCGCTCCCTTGTGACTGCCCCTGTGACTGCCACTTCGCCCATGTCCGCTGCGTCTGCCCTGCCTGATTCACCCGCGCTGGAGGTGGTTGCCGCCCCACCGCGCAAGCGTGCGCCAGCGGGTGCGGTCACCCGGCGCAGCGCCGTGCCCCGCGCACGGGCGGTTTCTGCCGCTTCGGGCTCCCGGACTGCGGCCAGCACCGCCCTGCTGCGCCGCATCCGCAGTGCGCTGCACAAGACCTTTGGCCACACGCAGCTGCGCGCTGGCCAGCAGGCAGTCATTGAGCGGGTGCTGGCCGGGCGCAGCACGCTGGCGCTGATGCCCACCGGCGCCGGCAAGTCGCTGTGCTACCAGCTGCCGGCCACGCTGCTGAGCGGCCGTACGGTGGTGGTGTCGCCGCTGATTGCCTTGATGCAGGACCAGTGCGAAGCCATGGCGGAACTGGGCATCGCCTGCGTGCAGGTCAACAGCGCCATCGACACCGCCACGCTGCAGGCGGCCGAGTGCGCCATTGCCGACGGCAGCGCACGCGTGGTGCTGACCACGCCCGAGCGCCTGGCCGACCCGGCCTTTCAGGCACTCTTGCGCCAGCAGCCCACCAGCCTGCTGGTGGTGGACGAGGCGCACTGCATTTCGCAGTGGGGGCACGACTTTCGCCCGGCCTTTCTGGAAATTGCGCCGGCGCTGCGCACGCTCGGCAACCCGCCGGTGCTGGCACTGACCGCCACTGCCACGCAGCATGTGCTGGACGATGTGCTGTCGCAGCTCGGCATTGCCAAAAGCGGCGTGGTGCACACCGGCGTGTACCGCCCGCACCTGCACTTTGCGGTCGAGCAGGTGGAGCGCGAAAGCGACAAGCCGGCCCGGCTGCGCGCCCTGGTGGCAGGCGACGGCCACGGCATCGTCTACACCGCCACCGTCAAGGCAGCCGAAGAGGTGCACCAGGCGCTGCGGGCCGCCGATGTGAACGCCGGCCTGTACCACGGACGGCTGCCGGCGCCAGAGCGCCAGCAGGCGCAGGAAGCCTTCATGGACGGCAGCGTGCGCGTGATGGTGGCCACCAACGCGTTTGGCCTGGGCATTGACAAAAGCGACATTCGCTTTGTGGTGCACTACCAGATGCCCGCCAGCCTGGACGCTTACTACCAGGAAGCCGGCCGCGCCGGCCGCGACGGGGCAGTCGCCACCTGCACGCTCTTGTTCTTGCGCAGCGACCGGGCGGTGCAGCAGTTCTTTCTGGGCGGGCGTTACCCGGGCCTGGACGATGTGGAAGCGCTGTACGGCGCCCTGCTGCGCAGCGCCCCGGACGGCGCTGCCGCCTGGACGCTGGAATCCCTGCAGACCGCACTGGAGCGCCCGCGCAGCAAGCTGCAGGTGGCGCTGTCGGCGCTGCGGCGCCAGCGCATTGCGCGCCAGGACGCCAAGGGCCAGATCCGCCTGCTCAAAACCACTTTGCAGGCCGACGAGGTGCAGCAGCTGGTGGGCGCCTACACCGAGCGCCGCACCCGCGACCGCGCCACGCTGGAAGAAATGGTGGACTACGCCCAGTCCGGCCAGTGCCGCTGGCAGCGGGTGCTGCAGCACTTTGCCCCCGAAGCCGCGCACCCGCGCTGCGGCACCTGCGACAACTGCCTGCGGCTGGCCGCGGCGCAGCAGCAGGCCGACCAGCAGGCCAAAGTTCGCACGGCGCAGTACCAGCAGCCAGGCCAGAACCCGGACCCTGTGCGCACCTCGGCTTCAGCAGACGACCGCACCCATCGAGAAATGAAAGACATGGCTGCCGCCCCTGGCAAAGCAGATACAGGTGCAGGCAAGGATGCAGGCGCAGCCGCTGCGCAGGCCATCGTGCTGCGTGCCGGCTTGCACGCCAATGCAAGTGCCAATGCCAATGCCAATGCCAATGCCATCAACATGGCTTCGCCCGACCGCAGCGCAAACCTGGCCCTGGACACCGGCACGCCCCTGCCAGCGTGTGCTGCAGGGTCGGTCAGCCTGGCTGCACCGGCGCCCACCGCCACACCGCTGCCCTTTGCGCCGGGCGACACCGTGCGCGCACGCCGCCATGGCCAAGGTCTGGTGGTGGCGGCCGATGCACTGTCGGTGACGGTGGTGTTTGAAGATGGCGTGCAGCGCTCCTTCCGCCCCGAATTCATTGCCCACGCCAGAACTGCCAAAAGCCCGGCTGCACCCGCACCCAGGGCAAGGCGGGTCCGTGTCGCCAGCAATGCGGGAGTTTGCGCTGCGGGGGCAAGTGCCTGATTGCTTGGGGTTTGACGTTGAGCAGAAACGCGCCGGACTTGCACGACATACGCAGTTTTATAGATCAGCGCATGCACGACTGTGCCAAAGCAGTTTCAGGCCGTCTGAACAGCGGCACACCGGCTTGGGGGTGTTTCTGCAGCAAGAGCAAGAAGTGCTTCCAGCGTAGGCTCAGCTTGCGCCAGCAGCTCTTGTTTCAATAGCAAAACTCGCCCTTTCTGCAGCAGGGCTGCAGAGTTGGAGAAAGAACGCTTTGAAATTTAGTCCCCTGGCCGAATGCAGCAGTTGCATTTGGTACCAAGACTGTGGCAACCCAGGGTGAAACCACGCTAGAAGCGGTAAGTGGCACCCGCCAGGGCGCCCAGATGCCGCTGGGCGATGCGCGGCTGCAGCGCACTGCCTGCCGGCAGGCCATTGCGCACCAGCGCCTTGGGACTGCCGGCGCCAATGCGTTCGTGCCTGTAGGCGACGCCCAGCTGCCAGGACCACCCTGGCTGCGCACGCACTGCAGCCGGGCTGCCCAGTTCCAGCTCCACTGCCAGCAGCCGGCTGGTGCCCAGCGCCAGCGTGGCCGGATCGGCGCGCGGAAGGTCCACCTGCACCCGCCCGCCCGGTCCACCACCGGCCCAGCCAGTCACGGCCAGTTGCAGCTGCTCGCCCAATGCCACCTGATAGCGTGCGCCCAATGCCGCCTGCCAGTAGCCAAAACGCTCGGGGTAGCCCAGAACACCGCCCTTGCTGGCGATATCGCGTTCAATGTGGCGGTAGCCAAGCTGCGCTCCCACAGACCAATGCGTATGCACCGGCAGCCAGCCCTGCAGCGCCAAGTGCTGTGCCTGCAAGTGGCTGCGCGTCTGGAACAGCGCCCCGGTGCTGGTTCTTCCGTCGTAGTCGCGCTGTCCCTGGCCTAAAGTCCAGCGTGCGGACCACTCCACTGCACGGCAGCGCCCGGCCAACTGCAACCCTACTGTCCTGAGCGTTCCCTCCTCACGCAACAGAGAGCGGCCCTGGGCGTTGAATTCCTGCCATTGGCTGCGTTCTGCACCGACCAGCGCCCCCAGCACAGGTGCGCTGCAGTCTGCGGCCATGGCAGGGCCCGCCAAGCCCCATGCACATGCCACCAGCACAGGCCACAGGCGCAGTGTGTGCTGCCCCCTGCGACCGCTGGTCGGTGGGGGGCCACCGCGGTTTGCATTGCACAGAACGTGGATGGCAAAAGCGCTCAAAAAAGCTCGCTCC
>JAGOCN010000476.1 GCA_017998735.1 Giesbergeria sp. | reverse complement strand
CTACCAGGGCGCGGTTGGCAAGCTGCTGCGGCGCAGCAAGCGCACGCTGCTGGTGTTTTTGCTGGTATGCGCCAGCGCCGCCGTGCTGTTCAACCGCCTGCCGACCTCGTTCCTGCCCATCGAAGACCAGGGCTACATGTCGGTGCAGATCAGCCTGCCGCCGGGCGGCACCAATGCCCGCCTGCAGGTGGTGATGAAGGAAGTGCAGCAGTACTTTGCCCAGCAGCCGGACGTGTTCAGCTTCAACTCGATTACCGGCCTGAGCGGCGACCAGGGCTCGGCACGCGGCTTCATCCGCCTCAAAAGCTGGGACGAGCGCCAGCGCCCCGAGCAGCAGGCCGACGCCATTGCGCGCAAGGCCACCAAGGACCTGTCACGGCTGCGCGATGCACGCATCTTTGTGCAGCTGCCGCCCGCAGTGCGCGGGCTGGGGTCCAACGCCGGCTTCAATTTCCAGCTCAAGGACCTGAACGGCCTGGGGCATGACGCCCTGGTCGCCGCACGCGACCGGGTGCTGGAACTGGCCAAGGGCGACCCCGCCATCCGCAACATGCGCAGCACCAACCTGGACGACAGCTCGCAGCTGGGCGTGGTCATCGACGACCGCAAGGCGGCGGCGCTGGGCCTGTCCACCGCCAGCATCAACAGCGTGCTGTCCAGCGCCATGGGCAGCACCTATGTGAACGACTTTTTGAACAACGGCCGCGTCAAGCGCGTGTATGTGCAGGGCGACGCGCCCTACCGCATGCTGCCGCAGGACATTGGCCAGTGGACGGTGCGCAACGACCAGGGCCAGATGGTGCCGTTCAGCGCCTTTTCGCGCACCGAATGGACCTTTGGCTCGCCGCAGCTGCAGCGCTACAACGGCAGTCCGAGCTACGAGTTCGTCGGCGACGCGGCGGCCGGTGTCAGTTCGGGCGTGGCGATGGACGCCATCGAGCGCCTGCTGGCGCAGATGCCGCCGGGCATCGGCTTTGAATGGACCGGCGCCTCGCTGCAGGAGCGCCTGTCGGGCGCGCAGGCACCGCTTTTGTATGCGGTGTCGGTACTGTTCGTGTTTTTGTGCCTGGCCGCGTTGTACGAAAGCTGGACGGTGCCGCTGGCGGTCATTCTGGCGGTGCCGCTGGGCGTGGTGGGGGCGCTGGTGTTCACCGGGCTGCGCGGGCTGTCGAACGACGTGTACTTTCAGGTCGGCCTGCTGACCACCGTGGGGCTGGCGTCGAAGAACGCCATCCTGATCGTGGAATTTGCCACACAGCTGCAAGAGCGCGGCCGCAGTGTGTTTGACGCCACGCTCGAAGCCGTGCGCCTGCGCCTGCGCCCCATCCTGATGACCTCGCTGGCCTTTGGCTTTGGCGTGCTGCCGCTGGCCATTGGCACCGGCGCCGGCGCGGGCGGGCGCAACGCCATCGGCACCGCCGTGCTGGGCGGCATGGTGTTTTCCACCACGCTCGGCATCTTTTTTGTGCCGGTGTTCTTTCTGGTGATCCGCAGCTGGTTCGCCGGGCGTTCGCGCAGCGGCGAGGCGCTGGAAGCCGGTGCGCCAGCAGTCCCGCCGCCGGCGCCAGCGGCGCCGCTGGCGACCCCTGCCATGGAGGCACGGTGATGCCAAACAATGGGTCCAAAGTGCCTCCAGCCCTTGTGCAATCTGCGCAGGCAGCTCCTGTTTTTGATGACAGGTGGGTGAACTTGGCGGCTGCCGGTTTTGCTCCTTCCCCCGCTGGGGGAAGGCTGGTGCAAAAATATGGGTCCAAAGTGCTTCCAGCCCTTGTGCAGCCTGCGCGGACAGCTCCTGTTTTTGACAACAAGCGGTTGAACCTGGCGGCTGCCGGTTTGGCCCCTTCCCCCGCTGGGGGAAGGCTGGGATGGGGGCACGGCGCCGGCCCAGTGCACGAGGCCGGCACTGCAGCCGACCGAATGGAAAGCACCTCGGATGCAGCCCGGCCAGCGCGCAAACGCCTGGGCGCTTTGACAGCCGTAGCCTTCAGCGCCATGCTGGCCGGCTGCGTCAACCTGGCGCCGCCCTATGCCACGCCGCCCGCCCCGGTGCCCGCCACCATCGGCCTGGACACCGCCCCCGCCCTGGCAGAAGCCGGCGACGCCGCCCGTGCCGCCGCCCAGGCGCTGGCCTGGGTGCGGTCGAGCGCGCTGCGCGAAACCATTGCCCTGGCGCTGGACAACAACCGCGACCTGCAGGTGGCGCTGGCCAGCCTGGAGCGCGCCCGCGCGCTGTACGGCGTGCAGCAGGCCGACAGCCTGCCCACCGTGGCCGCCACGGCTCAGGGCACGCGCAGCCGCAGCGCGGCCGACCTGACAGCGTCCGGCCGCGCCCAGACCGCCAGCCAGTTCAGCGCGCAGCTGGGCTTTGTCAGCTACGAGCTGGACCTGTGGGGGCGCGTGCGCAACCTCAATGAAGTGGCCTTGCAGCAGTTTCTGCAAACCGCCGCCAACCGGCGCAGCGTGGAACTGGCGCTGGTGGCCGATGTTGCCAGCACCTGGCTGGCGCTGGCCGCCGACCAGGCACGCCTGCGGCTGGCGCAGGA
>JAGOCN010000475.1 GCA_017998735.1 Giesbergeria sp. | reverse complement strand
AGGCGCAGCTCGCCCGTGGCAATCGCCACATCGGCGTCAAAACCGCTGTCGTCCTTGCCGCCCTTGCCCTGGCCCTCGGTGACGGTGTCCAGCAGCGCCAGCTTCTTGATCTGCAGGCCTTCGCTGAGCACAAACGACACGCGGCCGTCCCAGGTCAGCGCCAGCTTGGTGGGCAGCTTGCCGGCGGCAATGTGCGCCTGCACTTCTTCAATGTCCAGCGGGTGGCGGGCATAGCGCACCACCGCCTTTTCTTCGTCGGCGGCCTTCAATTCGCATTCGCGGTCGATGGTGAAACCCACCGGGGCCTCCTGCGTCGACAGCCAGTGCGCCATCGCCGCCTGCGGCGAAGTCTGCGTGTCCAGGAGCGCCACCGACAGGCCGGGCAGCGCTTCGACCAGCGCCGTCACCACCTCGTCGGCCCGCGCCTGGCTTCCGGTGTCCAGCACCAGCAGGCGCGCCTCCAGGTCCAGCCACACCCACATCGTGCCCTGCTTGGTGAACGCCATCGGCAGCAGGTCCAGCTTGGCCTCTTCTTTCAGCTCCTTGCTTTCCTTCTTGCCGGGCTTCCTGCCGGTTTCCTGCTCGATGCGCACCGCCTTTTCTTCCACGCGGCGCGCCAGCACCGAGCCGGGCAGCACCTTGGACTCGACCATGAAGCGCAGCACCCATTGCCCGCCCACCGATTCGGCCAGCGGGCCATGCGCCTCGCCACGCGGCGGCGTCCAGCCCCAGGAACGCTCCTGCGTGGCGCCACACTCCAGAAACGGCGCCCTGGCCAGCGCCTCTTCCACCTGCTCCAGACCGATCTGCCACTGCGGCGCGATGCGGTAAATGATCATGTTCTTGAACACAGACTGACACCCTTCATCTTGCGCGGATTGAACGGCAACCCGCAGGACGCCATTGTCTGCGCTGGCGCGGGCAGGGTGGCCGGTGTCGCCAGGGATTGCCACCCCTTTACTCTGTTTTTGATAGCTGCTGGCGCATGCATTCATTGGGCTGCAGGCTGTTTTTGCCATTTTTTACATGCGCCAGGGCTTTGCAAAAAAGCGTTTGCAGGGGCTTTTCCTGCGCTTTACACACCCTCACGCAACGCGCATTTTTGCGTTACAGAAGCGCCGCACACTGGCTTTCAAGTGCTGGCTTGTAGTGCCAGCCCCCTTGTCTCTCCCTTTTGAAAGGACCCTGCCATGGCTTCGTTGCCCCGCCTTCCTGTCCCTGCTGCCCGCCCCCGTCTGGCAGCCTTTGCCGCCCTGGCCACGGCCGCCGCCACCGCGCTGACGGCGTTGGGCAGCCTGCCGGTGCAAGCGCAGCAGCCAGCGCCTTCCGCACCCGCATCCCTCGCCGCCCCTGCCGAGGCCCAGCCCCAGACCCCCCGCCCGCTGCACCCGCGTGCCGCGTCCAGCCAGGAGCAGGTGCAGAAGCAGCAGCAACAGCAGCAAACCCGCGAACAGCGCCGGGAACGCTGGCAGCAGCGCCGCGCCGAGCGCATGGCCGCCTTCAAGGCGCAGCTGCAGCTGACCCCGGCACAGGAAACCGCCTGGACCGACTTCACCACCGCCCTGCAGCCCGGCCAGCGCCATGCGCGCCTGGGGCGCGACGGCATGGAGCAGCTGACCACGCCCGAGCGCATTGACCGCATGCGCGCCCTGCGCCTGCAGCGTGCAGCCGAAGCCGACCGGCGCGGCGATGCCGTCAAGACCTTCTATGCCGCCCTGAGCGCGCCGCAGCAGTCCACCTTTGACACGCAAATGCAGCGGATGCAGCAGCACAGGCACCCAGGCCAGCACGGTGGCAAAAAGCACCGCCATGGCAGCCAAGCCCAGGGCGAGGGTGGCCACGCTGCCATGCACCACGGGCATGGGTATGGGCATGGCCGTGCACAGCTGCAACAGGGCGGTTTGCAGCAAATGCCTTCCGCTGGCCATGGCAGCACTGGCATGCCGGTCGGGGCCACAGCGTTGGTCCCGGTCTCACCGGACCTTACTGCGCAGTGATGCCTTTGTGCTTTCCCAAGTGCGCCCAACGTACCTTGGCAACCGCTTGCTGACTGCGCTGTAACCCGGCAGCTGTCCCTACTGCCACCCGCACCGCTTCTGGCGCTGCGGGTTTTTGCATTGGCGCAGCGTGAACATGCTCTTCTGTATCCCAAGTTGCTGTTCTTGCATAACAAAGTGAGGTTGTCCACAGCCTCATCGGCCTTCCATTTATGCATCGACTGCTGCCAATTGAGCAAGAAAGACAAGAGCAACACAGCACCAATGCAGTGTGCAAACAGCGGTTCAAGCACCAAGAAACGTGGAATTGCCCAAAAAAAGGGCAGTTCTGGTGTTTTGGGCCATTCACCGCCATTTCTGGTGCACCGAAGGTGCGCAAAACCAGAGAGTGGTCAGCACAAAAAGGTGCCCATCGCTTTGCACCAGACAGGCTCCAGAGCGCCAATCCATGTTCCATCCGTTGCTCCGTTTGAGCACGCCAGAGCCTGTGCACAACCCTGTGGAAAAAAATTGCATAACCATGTACTTGTCCACAGGCAACCGACCTTTC
>JAGOCN010000474.1 GCA_017998735.1 Giesbergeria sp. | reverse complement strand
GCTCGACACCGCTGGCCACCAGCGCGCCGCTGAGCAGGGAAACACACACGTCGCGGGGCGAGGGCTGCGGCGCTTCGGTGGCCTGGGCACAAGGCAGGGCCAGCAGCGCGGCCAGCGCCAGCGCAGGGGAGGCATTCATGGGATATTCCGAATAAAGTGGGGCGCACAGTGGCGCCGGGGCGCTCATGCTACACAGCGTGTCGGGGGGGAGCAATCGGTGGGGCGGGGGGCCGGCAGGCGGCACGGGCCATTTTGTTCAGCTTTGCTGCCCGCGCTGGGCGCGTTCTTCGCGCGGGGTCATGCCAAAGTGGTTGCGGTAGGTGCTGGAAAAATGCGGGCCGGAGGAAAACCCGCAGGACAGGCCAATCTGCACAATCGACTTGCTGGTTTGCTGCAGCAGTTGGCGGGCGCGGCTCAGGCGCAGTTCCAGATAATATTTGGACGGTACGGTATTCAGGTGCTGCTTGAACAGCCGTTCCAGCTGGCGGCGGGAGACGCCCACATAAAAGGCAATGTCGTCGGTGGTTAGCGGTTCTTCAATATTGGCTTCCATCAGGCTCACTGCCTCGGTGAGCTTGGGCTGGCTGCCACCAATGCGGGTTTGCAGCGGAATGCGCTGGCGCTCGTTGCCGGGGCGAACCCGTTCGATGCTGAACACTTCCGACAACTGGGCGGTAAAGTCGCTGCCCAACTGCTGGCCAATCAGCGCCAGCATAAAGTCCAGCGTGGCCGCGCCGCCGGCGCAGGAACCCCGGTTGCGGTCAATTTCATACAGATTGGACGACACGATCACATCGGGAAAATCATCGCTGAAGCGGTTGATTTCCTGCCAGTGCAAGGTGGCGCGGTAGCCGGACAGCAGCCCGGCGCGGGCCATCCAGTAGCTGCCGGTGTCCAGCCCGGCAATAAACAGCTTGTCCGGCGACAGCAGCGCCAGGTGGCGTTGCAGCAGGTCTACATCCACGGGCAGGTGAATGTCTTCCGCCACGATGAACAAGGCATCCAGCCGGGGCGCGTAGCTGAGGGTGAGGTCGGTGGTGATGTCCACGCCACAGCCCGCACGCACCCGTTCGCCTTCCAGACTCAGGGTGAGTGTTTCAAACACCTTGCGTTCGGCCAGCACATTGGCGCGGGTCAGCGCGTCCACCGCCAGGGCCCAGGCAGAGAGCGAGAATTGCGGCAGCAGCAAAAAGCCGTAGCGCAGGGGTTTGCTGGTGGGCGGAGTGGGTTCCGGCATGGGGCGGTGGCGGGCAGGCAATGGCGGTTGAACGGGCACGTCAGAACTCACACTAGGGCAAATCGGAAAAGATGGCAAGCCGCCAAAAGGAGGATGCAGCGGCGGACGGTAAGGTCAGAGGCAACCTTTATGCCTGTAATCCCGCAGGCTGGCAAGGCCAGTGCGGGACGGATTGGGCCACGGCCAGGTTTCGATGGCGGTGGGGTGCGGCCAAGTTTGCGCCAATGGCGCGGCGCACCAACCGCTCCTGGCGTGGTTGTGCTGGCTTGCACTGTCTGCGCCAGCACGCCCAGCCAGGCACGCAACGCTGGGTTTTGTGATCCGCGCTCAACAGGTTGCCAGCATACACGTTAGGCAACGAATGTCGCTTCGATTCGCGTTTGTCGTCTTGATGTTGTATCTCCATGTCGCAAAACCGAAGGTGAGCCCCCCCTCCCACGCCTAGAATCGGCGGATGCATGGTCATCCCGCCCCAATCGGGCGCAAGATGAACGTGCACAGCAGACGCATTCTGTCCTAGCCTGAATTGTCGCCCCGCACTGAAAAGAGCCCTACACATGTCCTTGTCCAGCCAGATTGAACTGAAAGCGTTGATTGCCGACGTCACCGCCATTGCCGCCGAGCGCCTGCCAGCGGCCGAGTACGAACGGCTTGCCCCGTATTTTTCTGCCTACTTTGAAGAGGCCGAGGCGGCAGACCTCAAACGCGCTGCGCCGCTGGACCTTTACGGCGCTGCCATGGCCCATCTGGACTTTGCCGGCAGCCGCACGCCGGGCCAGCACAAGGTGCGGGTGTACCACCCGGATTTTGAACGCCACGGCTGGCAGTCCACCCACACCGCCATTGAAATCGTCAACGACGACATGCCGTTTTTGATTGATTCGGTGGCCATGCTGCTGGCGCGGCACAACCTCACCCTGCATCTGCTGGTGCATCCGGTGTTGGAAGTCGAGCGCGACAGCGCCGGCCAGCTGCTGGCGGTGCGCCGCACTGGCGGGCGCGCTGTGCCGCTGGAATCGCTGATTCATCTGCAGGTGGACCGCATCAGCGACCCGGCGCAGATGGCGCGCATTGCCGAAGAGCTGCAACAGGTGCTGGCTGATATCCGCGTGGCGGTGGAAGACGAACCGGCGATGCGCCATGAGCTGCGCACCATCCAGACCGCGCTGAGCCAGGTGGCCCTGCCGCCGGGCAAGCTGGATGTGCAGGAGATTTCCGCATTTCTGGACTGGGTGAACGAGCGGCATTTCCTGCTGCTGGGCTATTGCGCCTACGACCTGGTGCGCACCGACGACGGCGACGCGCTGCGCA
>JAGOCN010000473.1 GCA_017998735.1 Giesbergeria sp. | reverse complement strand
CCCTGTCGGTGCTTGCTAACCTGGTGGCGCCCCACAGCACAGTGCTGGACCTGGGCTGCGGCAGCGGCGCGCTAGGCCAGTACTTGGCCGAAACACGCAGCTGCACCAGCGACGGCGTCACCCTCAGCGAAGCCGAAGCCGAGCATGCGCGCCCGCACTACCGGCGCGTGGTGGTTGACAACCTGGAATCGTGCGATCTGACTGCCACTTTTGCCGGCCAGCGCTATGACTTCATCGTCTGCGCCGATGTACTGGAACACCTGAGCCGCCCCGAGCGGGTGCTGGACGCCTGCCGTGACCTGCTGGCACCGAAAGGCAGGCTGCTGATTTCCGTGCCCAATGCGGCCTACAGCGGCCTGCTGGCCGAACTGATGCAAGGCGAATTCCGCTACCGCGATGAAGGCCTGCTGGACCGCACGCACCTGCGGTTTTTCACGCGCCGGTCGCTGGCACGCTTTCTGGCAGAGCAGCGCTGGGCGCTGGACAGCCTGGACACAGTGCGGCGCGAACTGCCCGAATCGGAATTCCAGGTAGCCTTCGACAGCCTGCCGCCCTCTGTGGCCAGGCACCTGCTGGGCGCGCCCGATGCCCTGACATACCAGTTCATTGCCATGGCGCATCCCGTGGCACAAGAGGCCGCGCTCCAGGTGCCCATGCTGCCGCAGACCGAGGAAGAAACAGCCCAGGCCCGCTTCACGGCGCAGCTCTACCTGGGCCTGGAGGATGGTTTTGCAGAAGACCGCAAGCTCACCACCACAGGCGCCATCGGCCAGGATCACCAGACGCTGCGCTTTGCATTGCCCACACTGAATTCGCCGCTCACGCAGCTGCGCCTGGACCCTGCAGACCGGCCCGGTTTTCTGCACCTTTACTGCATCACGCTGCGCGCTGCCGATGGTGCAGCCCTCTGGAACTGGAAAGCATCCACGGCTTCGCGCTCGCTGCTGGCAGGCACTGCGCACAGCCAGATCGTCTGGCAGGCCCCACTGCCCGCTGCGGCAAGCGCCAGCCTGCTGCTGCTTGCAGGGGACGATCCCTGGTTCGCCTTGCCGATTCCATCCGGCATCCTGGCGGCCTGCCCTGAAGACGCAGCGCTGGAAGTGGAGCTGGGCTGGCCCATGTCGGCCGACTACCTGGCCCTGTCATCCACAGTCCGTCCATTGAACGATCGCATTGACCAACTGCAAGGCAATGTTCAGGCCAGCCAGGCGCAATTGCAGCAAGCCGAAGTTCGTCTGAAAGACGAGATGCGCCAGGCACAGGCCCTGCTTTCTGCTGCACAAGACCGGAGTGCCGCCCTGCTTGCCACTGTGCAAAACCGCAATATGGCACTGGAAGAAAACACTTTGGTGCTCACACGGCAGCGCGCCGAACTGCAACAGACTTCCACCCGGCTGCAGCGCGATTTTGATCAGCTGGCCCAGCATTTGCGCACCATTGAAGCCTCCACCGTGTTCCGCGCCACACGGCCCATCGTGCATGCCAAGATGAGCATTGACCGCCTGCTGGGGCGCGGCCCGTCCAGTGCAGATGCGGCCGCTCTTGCGCCAGTGCACCTGCCTGTTCCCGTTGCGCCGCCCGACAAACCGGTCGATGTGATCGTGCCGGTGTACCGGGGCTTGGCAGACACGCGCCTGTGCATCGACTCGGTACTTGCCAGCAACTGCCAGAGTGCCTACCGGCTGGTGGTCATCAACGACGCCAGCCCCGAGCCCGAAGTTACCGCTTGGCTGCGCGAACGCGCCGCCCAGGACAGCCGTATCACCCTGCTGGAAAATGCGGAGAACCTGGGCTTTGTAGGTACTGTCAACCGGGGCATGGCCCTGTCCGCAGACAACGACGTATTACTGCTCAACAGCGACACTGAAGTGGCCAACAACTGGCTGGACCGCATCCGCAGTGCCGCTTACGGCGATGCGCGCGTGGCTTCGGTCACGCCACTGTCAAACAACGCCACCATCTGCAGCTACCCGCAGTTCTGCAAGGACAATGCCCTGCCGCCCGGATATGGCACGGCCCGGCTGGACGCCTTGTGTGCACAGACCAATCCTGGCGCAGTGGTCGATGTACCCACAGGCGTAGGTTTCTGCATGTACATCCGGCGCGACTGCCTGGCGCAGGTGGGCCTGTTTGACACCGCCCATTTTGGCAAAGGCTACGGCGAGGAAAACGACTTTTGCCAGCGCGCAGCCGCTGCCGGCTGGCGCAACCTGCACCTGCTCGACACCTTTGTGCTGCACACCGGCGGTGTCAGCTTTGGCGAGAGCAAAAGCCCGCGCGAGCGCGCCGCCATGGAAACCCTGCGCCGCCTGCACCCCCGCTACGAAAGCGAGGTGATGACGTTTGTGCAGCAGGACCCCGCCCGGCCCTGCCGACTGTCGCTGGACCTGGCGCGCATGGCGCAGGCAGGCCTGCCCGTGGTGCTGGCCGTGCTGCACGACCGGGGCGGCGGCACGCTGCGCCATGTACAGGAACTGGCGCAGCACCTGTCTGCACAGGCCACCGTGTTGACGCTGACCCCTGCACCCGCCCACAGTGTCAGCCTGCGCATGGC
>JAGOCN010000472.1 GCA_017998735.1 Giesbergeria sp. | reverse complement strand
GTCAAGGCGGTGTTTTTTGTCCCAATCCCAAGGCCGACATGAAGCTGTGGAATAGCCACCCCAAGGTCTACTTGGATGTGGCTCCCACCGGCGAAGCCAAGTGCCCGTACTGCGGCACGGTGTATCGCTTGAAGGCGGGTGAGCACGTCGCTGCGGGGCACTGATGCCGCGCCCGAAAGGCGGCGTGTCTGACACGGACACGCCGGCCTTGGCGCAGGCGCAGGCGGCGACAGTGACGGTGGCAGTGCTGGCCCACAACGAGGCGGCCGGCATCGAGGCCTGCCTGCGCAGCGCCGCTTGGGCCGACCAGCTGCTGGTGATTGACAGCGGCAGCAGCGACGCCACGGTAGCGCTGGCGCGCGCAGCCGGGGCCGAGGTGTTCGAGTACGCCGACTGGCAAGGCTTTGCCGTGCAGCGCACGCGCCAGCTGCAGCACGCCAGCGGCGATTACGTCTTCTTTCTCGATGCCGATGAAGTGATGTCGCCGGCCTTTGCGCAGGAGCTGCAAGCCGTAGTGCGCTCAGGCTCGGCGGCGGTGTGGCAAATTCGCTGGCGCATGGTGGCCTTTGGCCGCGAGCTGCGCTTCTTTCGGGCCAACACCAAGGTCGAACGCTTGTTTCGCCGCGACCTGATCAGCGGCTGGAGCGGCGTCGTGCACGAGCAAGCCGTGCTGCGCGATGCGGCGGCGCCGCGGCGCTTGATGCGCACGCCGCTGCTGCACCATTCGCGCGCCACGGTGCGCGCTGGCCTTGAAAAAATGACCCAATACGCCCTGCTCGGCGCTGCCAAACGCGCCGCTGCGGGCCAGCGCGGCGGTGTGCTGCGCGGCTTGGCGGCCGGGGCGGTGATGTTTGTGCGCCTGTACGTGGTGCGGCTGGGTTTCTTGTGCGGCGGCGCGGGGTTTTTGTACTGCGCTTTCGTTGCCCTCGAAGCCTTTTTTCGTTACGCCGCGCTGCACTACGACCGCGATACTTTGAGCGCGAGTGTGGGCCGTTAATTTCTTCCGCGCTTTGACTTTGAGTTTGCCCCGTTCTTATTTTCAGCACCTGTCCAACGCGGGCGCCTTCATGGTGCCGGGCTTGGCGCTGTGGTTGCCGTCTGGTTATTCATGGGGCGCAGCGCTGTTGTTGCTGTGCTCATTGGCCAGTGCCGGCGTTTGGCTGCGCCGGCCTTTGGCGCGCTCGTCGTGGTGGCTGTTGCTGGCCATGCTGGGCATGGGCAGCCTGTGGTTGCTCGATATCGGCGCGGGCTGGATTCCGCGCGAGTGGGACAAGCCGAGCAAATACTTTTTAGCCCTGCCGTGCTTGGCCTATGCGCTGGCGTTTGCGCCGCGCTTGGACTGGCTGTGGGGCGGGGTCTGGCTGGGGGCCTGCGGCAGCGGTGCGGTGGCGCTGTACCAAACCAGTGTGCTGGGCCTATCGCGCGCCACCGGTTACACCAACGCCATCCAATACGGCGACCTGAGCTTGCTGCTGGGCCTGATGTGCGCAGTGCTGCTGCTGGTGGACTGGGCGCGCTGGAAGGCTTGGCAGCGGCTGGGCTGGGCCTTGGCGATGCTGCTGGGCTGCACCGGCTCGCTGCTGTCGGGTTCGCGCGGCGGCTGGCTGGCGCTGGTGGTGGTGCTGCCGGTGTGCGCCGCGCTGCTGGCCCGCCGGGGCCAGTGGCCGACGCTGCTGCGCGGCGCAGGCTTGGTGCTGGGCATGTTGGCCGCGCTGCTGCTTTTTAAAGGGGCGGAGGTCGAACAGCGCATCGACGAAGCGCACAGCGAGGCGCAGGTCTACCAAGACCAAGGCAATGCCGACACCTCCATCGGCCACCGTTTGGCGCACTGGCAGCTGGCGTGGCAGATGGGGCTAGAGCGCCCCGTGCTGGGCTGGGGCCACAGCGGCTATGCGCAAGAAAAAGCCCGCCGCGTCGCCGCTGGTCAGGCACCGGCGTCGGTGCTGCAGTTCACCCATGCGCACAACGAGGCGTTTGACTTGTTTGCCAAGCGCGGCCTGCTGGGCGTGGCGGTGCTGGGCTTGTTTTATGGCGTGCCGCTGTGGCTGTTTTGGCCGCGCCGCGCGCGGGTGCTCGACAGCAGCGCAGCGCTTGACCGCGAGGCGCTCAGCCTGTGCATGGTCGGCATCTTGCTGCCGCTGTCGTACTTTGGCTTTGGCCTGACGCAGGTGTTTTTGGCGCACAACAGCGGCAATGTGTTTTACCTGTTCATGTGCCTGCTGCTGCACGCGGTGCTGCAGTCGCGCGAGGCGCAGCGGCCCCTGCAGTCCTAAAGTGCCATTTAGCTAAAAACAGGCGCTAGCCCTGATGGGGCGTGCGCTTTAAGCTATTAAAAACAGCGTTTTTAGCACGCACTCTCCCGATTTTCAGTGGCTGCGCGCCACTCCTTTTCCAACTGCGGCACCAGCGCCAGCGTGCCGATCATTGAGGCGGCAAAGTCGCCCAAAAAACTGCCCCGGTGGCCGCCGGCCTCCATGCCCGAGGCGCAGACCGCGTCCGCGCCGACGTCGGCCCAGGCCAGCGCCTCGGCCACGGTGGTGGCGGTGCCCATGACGTAGC
>JAGOCN010000471.1 GCA_017998735.1 Giesbergeria sp. | reverse complement strand
CCTGCAGCGCCAGCGCTTCGCCCTCTTTGGCGCTGCGCATGCCGCCGCTCCACAGCGGCACGTTCAGTTGCACGCCGACCATGGCGTTCAGGCTTTTGTTGCGCGCCCGGCCAAAGTCGCCACTGCCGTGCAGGCGCTCCTGCCCGGCCTGCGCCACCAGGTGCACGGTGGGGGCAGCGGCGCGGCTGTGCTTCAACACTTCGGCACGGGCGCTGTCCACGGCCAGGGCCTGCAGGCGGATATCGGGGTTGGCGGCGGCGGCGTCCTGCTGCCAGGCGGCCAGGGCGCGCAGGTGCGGCAACGGCCCCTCACCGGCCACGCCGTTCGAAGTGGCGGCATCTGCCGCCGGCCATTGCACCACCAGCGCGGCGCCGGCCAGCCCGGTGCTGTCGGCCAGCAGGCGGCGCTTGATGTCCAGGTCGCTTTGCGCCGCCAGTTGCTGGGCGCGCAGCGTGGCCAGCCGGGCACGGGCTTCATGGGTGTTGGTGATGGGCACGCTGCCCAGCTCGTAACGGTCTTGCGCCTCGGTGGCGGCGCGCTGCACGGCGTCCCGCTGCAGCGCCAGCACGGCCAGCGCTTCCTGCGCCACCGCCACATCGAAATAGCGCTCGGCGGTGCGCAGCAGCAGCGTCTGCTGCGCTGCCTGCCATTGCAGTTCGGCCTGGTCGGCCTGCACACCCAGTTGCTGCTGCTGTGCGCGCCGCTGCGGGTTGTACAGCGGCTGGCTGGCCTGCAGCGCCCAGCGCGTGGCGGTGCCGCCGTGCACCGAGGTGCTGAAGTCCACGCCGGTCGAGGTGCCCAGCCCCGGCGCGGAAAACTGCGCGCCGCGCACGTCGGTGTCGCTGCTGCCCACACCGGCGCTGGCCGTCAGCGCCACGTTCGGGCGCCAGAGGGCTGCTGCCTGGTCGCGGCGCGGCTGGGCGGTGGCATGGGCGGCGCGTGCCACGGCGTGGCCGCGGTCGTGCTGCTCGGCCGCCTGCCAGGCCTGCAGCAGGTCGGTGGTGGCCCAGGCGGCAGGCGCTGCCAGAGCGCTGCAGGCCAGGGCGAGCAGTGCCCGCCAGACAGCGGGGCGCAGTTGCAATGGCGTAGCGGACAGCGTGGACAGGGCAGGCAGTGCAGACAGGGCGGTCATGGTGTGTTCACCTCCAGCGGGCAACAAAGGACTGCAGCGCGTACGCCAGACGGGCGGCGTGGCGCGCCCAGCAGGGGCACATCAGGCAGAGGCCGGTGCAGTGCCGGCAGCAGGAGCGGTGGCGGCGGCAGAAACAGCAGCAGCAGCGGCGGCGCTGAATTCGTCAAAGGCCGCCGAGGTCTTGGCCGCGTACATCAGCGACGGCCCGCCGCCCATGTACACCGCCATGCCCAGCGCGTCGGCCAGCTCGGCACGGGTGCCGCCCAGCTGCACATAGGTCTGCACATGAAAGCCGATGCACGGGTCGCAGCGCGCTGCCACCGACAGCGCAATGGCAATCAGTTCTTTGGTCTTCTTGTCCAGCGCACCGTTCTGCGTGGCGCCCTTGGCCAGCGCGCTGAAGCCGCGCAGCGTGTCGGGCATCTCGGTGCGCAGCTGGGCCAGTTCGGCAGAGATGCTGCGGGTAAGGTCGATGTAGGGGGTGTTGTTTTCCATGGTGTGCTCCTTGGGGGTTTTGAATGAAATCGGGCTCCAGCCCTTGCCGAGCCTGCGCCAGCAGCTATGATTTTTGATGGTTTATGCGGGTGTTCCTGGGGCTTGCATGGGTGCAGCAGGTGCAGCAGGTGCAGCAGGTGCAGCAGGTGCAGCAGCCCCAGCACCGGGCGCGGGGCGCAGCACGTCCAGGCGCTTGCGGTAGGCGCTGTAGTACAGCGTCGGGATGACCACCAGCGTCAGCACGGTGGACACCGCAATGCCGAACACCAGCGAGATCGCCAGCCCGTTGAAGATCGGGTCGTCCAGGATGAAGAACGCGCCCAGCATGGCGGCCAGCCCGGTCAGCACGATGGGCTGGGCGCGGGTGATGGCCGACTGCACGATGGCGCGCTCGAATGGCATGCCGGCGCGCACCTGCAGGTTGATGAAGTCCACCAGCAGGATGGAGTTGCGCACGATGATGCCGGCCAGCGCAATCATGCCAATCATGCTGGTCGCGGTGTACTGCGCGCCCAGCAGCGCGTGGCCCGGCATGACGCCAATGAGGGTCAGCGGAATGGGCGCCATGATGACCAGCGGCGTCAGGTACGAGCCAAAGTGCGCCACCACCAGCAGGTAGATCAGCACCAGCCCCACCGCATAGGCAGCGCCCATGTCGCGGAAGGTTTCATAGGTGATCTGCCACTCGCCGTCCCACTTGAGCGCATAGCCGCGCCAGGCGTCGCTCGGCTGGTGAATGAAGTACTCGGCAAGCGCGCCGCCGTCGGGCATGGCGAGCTGGGCGATGTCGCCGCGCATTTCAAACATGCCATAGAGCGGGCTGTCCACCTGGCCGGCCATGTCGGCCACCACGTAGTTCACCGGCAGCAAATCCTTGTGGTGAATAGGTTGCTCGCGCAGGGTGTCGCTCACCGTCACCAGTTCGCGGATCGGCACCA
>JAGOCN010000470.1 GCA_017998735.1 Giesbergeria sp. | reverse complement strand
CGCTGGAGGCCAATTTGACTGGATTTTCAAAGCCGGGATGCAGAACTGCATTTCCCGGCTTTCTGCTTTCTGCTTTCTGCTTTCTGCTTTCTGGCATTTGACTTGGGTTGCTGGCTTGCCAGGGTTCAGCCGCCCAGGGCCTTGATTTTCCGGTAGAGCGAGCGCTCGCTGAGTCCGAGGCGCACTGCCAGTTCGGCCCGGCTGCCGGTGTGGCTGGCCAGCACATCGCGCAGCGCCTGCTGCTCCAGCGCGTGCAGAGAAGGAGAGGGCGTTGCAGGCGGTACTTCGGAATGCAGCATCTCTGCGGGGCCAGCCTGTGCTGCTGGTAAATCACCTGCAGTCAGCGCATCCCTGCTGGCCACCGGACGGCGGCCCGACTGCAGCGCCTGCTGCACATGGCCGGCCTGCAGCGTGTCGCCGTCGCACAGCAGCGCAGCGCGCTCCAGCAGGTTGCGCAGTTCGCGCACATTGCCGGGGTAGTCCTGCGCCTGCAGCAGCGCCAGCGCACCGCTCGCCAGCGCCAGCGGGCGCCTGGGCGCCACGCGCTGCAGCAGCGCCGGGGCCAGCAGTGCAATGTCACCCCGGCGCTCGCGCAGCGCCGGCAGGTGGATGGGAAAGGTGCTCAGCCGGTAGTACAGGTCTTCGCGAAACCGCCCGTCGGCCACCATCTGCTCCAGGTCGCGGTGCGTGGCGGACACCACGCGGATGTCGGCATGGCGCAGCTCGGTGCTGCCCACGCGGCGGTAGGTGCCGCTTTCGAGCAGGCGCAGCAGCTTGACCTGCATGGCCAGCGCAATGTCGCCCACCTCGTCAATGAACAGCGTGCCGCCGCTGGCCGACTCCACCAGCCCCGGCTGACTGGACGTGGCGCCGGTGAAGGCGCCGCGCTCGTGGCCAAACAGCGCCGACTCGAACAGATTTTCCGGCAGGCTGGAGCAGTCCACTGCCACCAGCGGGCGCTGCGCCCGGTCGCTGGCCTCGTGCACCGCACGCGCCACCAGCTCTTTGCCGGTGCCCGATTCGCCCAGCAGCAGCACCGTGGCGCGGGACGGCGCCACGCGCGCCACCAGCGCCAGCATGTGCTGAAAGGCCGGGGCGCGGCCCACCAGTTCCTGCGTGCCCGGCGTTTGCGCGGCGGTGCGCAACAGCGCCATCTTTTCCACAAACAGCACCTGCTCGCCAGCAGCATTGCACAGCGGCGACAGCTCGATGTTCACGTACTCCTCGCCGCGGGGCGTGTGGTGCAGGTGCAGCACCTGTTCGCGCTGGCCTGACGCCCTGGCGCGGGCCAGCGGGCACGATTCGCCCGCCTGGTCGCAGGGCTGGTCAAAGTGGTGCGACACCTCATAGCAGGTGCGGCCCAGCACATTTTGGTGCGGGCTGAACTGGCGCCGGTAGGCCGCGTTGGCTGCCAGGATGCGGTACTGCGGGTCAAACAGGATGTGCGGTTCTGCCATGCCTTCCAGAAACGACACCAGTTCGGGCAAGGGGCTGGACGCCTGCGCAGAAGCAGGCGGCAGGGATGGGGTTTCGGCGGGTGAACGGGGCATGCGCAGCAGTGTGGCAGAACTGCCATAAGCTGCTGCCAACTGTCGTATCTGGCAGTTAAGACGGGATTTTGGCAGTCACAAAAGCGGGACTCAAGGTTGTCCCAACGCTTCCATACCGGTTTGCCAGAGCGACCGTGCAGTTTTTGCACCTTGGCACGGTTCTTGAATGCATTGGTGTCAGACATCCTGGGCAAATCCTTGGCTTCGCGTTGAGACAAGAAAGCCCTGTCACCAGAAACCCCCCAAATGCCCCCTTCTTCCACCACCCCCAGCCACGCCAGCAAGGTGATTCCGATTGCGGTGTCAACAGACAAAAGCCCGGTGGCTCCGCCGCCCGGCGCCGATGCCAGGATGGTGTCGCTGTACGAAGCGCGCCAGAAAATCTACCCGCGCAGCGTTTCGGGGTTTTTCAACCGCTGGCGCTGGGCGCTGGTGTTTTTGACACAACTGCTGTTCTATGGCCTGCCGTGGCTGGAATGGGGCCAGCGCCAGATGGTGCTGTTTGACCTGGGGGCGCGGCGCTTTTACATCTTCAACCTGGTGCTGTACCCGCAGGACTTCATCTACCTGACCGGCATCCTGGTGGTGTCTGCCCTGTCGCTGTTTCTGTTCACGGCAGTGGCGGGCCGGCTGTGGTGCGGCTATGCCTGCCCGCAGACGGTGTACACCGAAATTTTCATGTGGCTGGAAAAGCGCATTGAAGGCGAACGCTCGGCCCGCATCCGCCGCGACGCTTCGCCCTGGAGTTTCGACACACTCTGGCGCAAGGTGACCAAGAACCTGTTGTGGCTGGCCGTGGCGCTGTGGACCGGCTTCACCTTTGTCGGCTACTTCACGCCCATCCGCTCACTGGGCGGCGACCTGGTGGCGGGCAACGCCAGCAGCTGGCAAAGCTTCTGGGTGTTTTTCTACGCACTCGCCACCTTTGGCGCGGCCGGCTACATGCGCGAACTGGTGTGCAAGCACATGTGCCCCTATGCGCGTTTTCAAAGCGCCATGTTCGACAAGGACACGCTCATCGTCACCT
>JAGOCN010000055.1 GCA_017998735.1 Giesbergeria sp. | reverse complement strand
TGGTCATGAAGTTGATCACGCCTCCCACAATGCCGGCCACCACGCCCAGCACCACCACTGCGGTTGCCAGCGACACGGGCACGCTGCCCATGAATTTTTGCCAGACCACGGCACCGGCAACCACCAGGCCAAAGGTGAAGATGCCGTGTTTCAGGGTGAGCCACAGCACATGCGGCATGAAGGCGCGCTTGGGTTGCTTGAGCGTCATATAAGCCACCACGGTCAGGATCATGGCAATGCTGACCGCCAGCGGGACCGCCGTGCCAAGGACGGTGTGCTGGTCGTTCGCGATGCCATCGACCGAGAGCGGAATCGGTGCCTTGCCGCGCAGCAAAAACCACTGTATTGCGCCATTGATGAAGGCGTTGGCAATGCCGCTGACCACCGAGCCGCGAAGAATGTCAGCGTTGGACAGGGTGGCAGGGGCGGAGGAGACCGAGGGGGCTGGGGCGGATGCCATTTACCGCATCACTTGCCAAAAAGGCGGACGACGTTGCCACCGCCGTGGACCTGGATCACCTGGCCGCTGACCCAGCCGCTGGCGGGCGAGCACAGCCACAGCATGGCGTTGGCCAGGTCTTCGGGCTGGCCGGTGCGGCCCGCCAGGTTGTCGGGGTGCATCAGCTTTTGCTGCACCGATGCGTCCACGCCGGCATCGCCATAGCCTTCGGTCATCACGGTGCCGATCAGCACCGAGTTCACGCGCACCTTCTGCGCCAGCATGTGGGCGATGGAAATCATCATCTGGTTGAGCGCTGCCTTGGCGGTGCCGTAGGCCAGGATGTCATAGGCCGGCACGGCAGAAGAAAACGAGCCAGAGTTGGTAATAGACGGGTTTTTGGCTTTGAGCAGGTGCGGCAGGCACGCCATGCTCATGCGGTAGGCACTGACGGTGTTGAGCTTGTACGCATCGACCAGCGCTTCTTCGGTGATGGCGGTCGGGTCTGCGTGGCGTGCGCCCCAGCCGACGTTGTTGACCAGCGTGGAAACGCCGCCAAAGTTGTCCACGCAGGCGGCCACCACGGCATCGATGTCTGCTGCCTTGGTGACGTCGCAGCCCATGCCCATGCAGCGCCCGCCGGTTTCGGTCTCGATGCGGGCAGCGGTTTCCTTGGCCTTGTCGCCCTGCAGATCGGCAATCAGCACGTTGGCGCCAGCGCCGGCCAGCGCCTTGGCAATGCCGGCGCCGATGTTCTGCGCGCCGCCCGTGATGATCACGTTGTGGCCGGTCATGCGGAAAGCGGCAAAGGGGTCGTAGGTCTGGGACATGGTTTGGGTCCTTTCAGGACAAGGGTTGCAGACAAAAAGCCAGAGAAAAAAGCAATGGGCGAATCCAGAACTCAGTCGAGTTCCTGCACGCCGCCGCCCGAGACGGTCAGCAGCTGGCCGCTGATCCAACTGGCCGCTGGCGAGCACAGAAACAGGGCCGCGCGTGCAATGTCTTCCGCTTCGCCCAGGCGCTTGATGGGTGTGTGCTGCAGCATGGTGGCCTCGATTTCCGGCGTCAGCACCGACGCCAGCGCATCGGTTTTGGTGGCGCCGGGGGCAATGGCGTTGACGCGGATGCCCTTGGCCCCCAGGTCAAAGGCGATGTTGCGGGTCAGGTGGTTCACGGCCGCCTTGGACGATCCGTAGGACGCCATGCGCGTGTTCTTGTTTTCGCCGGACATGGAAGAGATGTTCAGCACCGCGCCGCGCTTTTCCTTTTCCATGTGGGGCGTGGCCAGCTGGATGAGGCGAAACAGGCCGAACACGTTGATCTCGTAGGCCCAGCGGAAATCGTCCATCGGCATGTCAAAGGGCTTGGGGCCGCCGCCGCCGGCGTTGTTCACCAGCAGCGTCAGCTTGCCAAACTTCGAGACAGTCGCGTCCACGGTGGCCACCAGGTCGCTTTCCTTGGTCACGTTGCAGGCTATGCCGATGGCACGCCCGCCGGCCGCCGTGATTTCGGCCGCCACGTCCTCTGCCGCCTTGGCGTCCAGGTCACTGACCGCCACGGCCGCGCCGGCTTCGGCAAACAGCAGGGCAATGGCGCGGCCAATGCCGGCGCCGGCGCCGGTGACCAGTGCCACTTCGTTGTCGAGTTTGAGAAGGTCTGAAAATTGCATGGGGACGTTTTCTTTCATGGGGTTGGACCTGCTTGGGTCGGGTTGGGCTGGGTGTGCAGGAATGCTCGACAGGAACAGATTAAGGATCCTCTGCATAACCTCTTTTTCTGCTTTCCCCACCCAATTAAATCAACAAGTTACAAGCGCGAATTTGTCGGAAATTGGGGTTATGCAGAGGCTCCTTAACGGTTCCTGCATTTCCTGGCAGTGCGGCATGCGCAGGCAGCGTTTTTTTGAAATGGGCAAGATCGTACGAAGTTGTCCGATTGTATATGAACATTTTTGTACGATTTTGAATCGTACATTTTCGTGCGTTTGATATAAAATCGCAACCATGCAAAAAATCCAGAAACGCTCCGATGCCCAGATGCACCGCGCCCTGCTGCTCGACGCTGCCGACCAGGTGTTTTCCGAGCACGGAATCCATGTCGCGCTGGAGATGGTGACAGCGCAGGCGGGCGTCAGCCGGGCCACGCTGTACCGCAACTTTCCCGACCGCGATGCCTTGATGAGCGCTCTGCTGGAGCGCACCTTTGAAAAGATGGAAGCACTGGCGCAGCAGCTTGAGGGGCGCGGCGACGCGCTGTTCCGCGTGCTGGAGCAGATGGCGCACCTGGTGGCCGAATCGGCCCCGGTGTCGGACCACTGGCGCGCCACCGACCGCAGCGGCCCGGCACTGGCAGGCGCCCAGCGGCGGCTGACGCGCATGGTCAAGCCGCTCTTGCAGCAGGCCATTGCCGCCGGCGTCTGCCGGGCAGACCTTACTGCCAAAGATGTCATTCTGGTCTCCAGCATGCTCGGCTCCGGCCTGCGCGGCCGCACCCCGGCAGAGCGGCGCAGCCTGTCGCGGCGCGCGCTGAACCTGCTGCTGGACGGCCTGCGCGCCGCCCCTTTGCGTGAAAATCCGCTGCCATGAACCCACCGAAAATCATCGGCCCCGTGCCCGACTGGGAAGAGCATGAAAAACCCAGCATGCCCGGCTCGCCGGCCTCGCTGGTGCATTCTGTGCCGGTGCGCATTGCCTATGCCTGCGTGGCGGTGCTGATCGGCCTGCTGACGGCCAACCTGTAGGCCATTGCCGGGCAGCTGGGGCTGACCACGGCCGAGGCCACCTGGCTGCCAGCGTCCTATGTGATGGTGAGCGTGACCGCCAACCTGCTGGTGTTCAAGTTTCGCCAGCAGTACGGCATCCGCCTGTTTGCCGAGCTGGGCCTGGCGCTTTACGCAGTAGTCACCTTGTTGCACCTGTTCATCGAAGGCTTTGAAATGGCCTTGCTGGTGCGCGGCGTCAGCGGCTTTGTCAGCGCAGCCACCAGCACCCTGGCAGTGCTGTACATGCTCCAAGCCTTTCCCAAGGCCAAGCTGGGCGCAGGCCTGGTGGTCGGCCTGACGATTGCGCAGCTGGCCACTCCGCTGGCCTGGGTGCTGTCGCCCGCACTGCTTGACTCGGGCGACTGGCGCACGCTGTACCTGTTTGAAGCCGGGCTGGCGCTGTGCGCGCTGTCGGCGGTGGTCATCCTGAAGCTGCCGCTGGGCCTGCGCATCCAGGTGCTGGAGCGGCTTGATTTCGTCACCTTTGCACTGGTGGCGCCGGGCGTGGCCTTGCTGGCCGCCGTGCTGGCACAGGGGCTGAACGGCTGGTGGGCGGACACGCGCTGGCTGGCCTGGGCGCTCATTGCGTCGGTGCTGCTGCTGACGGCGGCAGGCATTCTGGAATACCGCCGCAAGCAGCCGCTGATCCAGATTCGCTGGCTGCTCAACGTGGCCACGCTGCGCTTTGTGGTGGGCGCAATGATGATGCGTTTTCTGCTGTCCGAGCAGACCTATGGCGCCGTCGGCCTGCTGCGCACGCTGGGCATGGGCCCGGACCAGCTGCAGCCGCTGTACGCCGTGATGCTGCTGGGCATGGTCTGCGGCATGGCGGTCAGCGCCTGCACCTTTGGTGAAAAAACCATCGTGTTGCAGATCATCGCGTCCATTGTGCTGATTGCCATGGGCGGCTGGCTGGACCACCAGTCCACCAGCCTGAGCCGGCCGCACGACTTCTTTGTCAGCCAGTTTCTGCTGTCGTTTGCGTCCGCCATGTTCATGGGGCCGCTGCTCATGATCGGCATCATGCAGGCGCTCAAGCACGGGCCGGACCACATGATCACCTTCATGGTGCTGTTTGCCATCACCCAGAGCCTGGGCGGCCTGCTGGGCCCGGCGCTGCTGGGCACGCTGCAGGCCGAACGCACCCAGGCCTATGTGCAGTCCATCGGCTCGCACCTGGACGCTGGCAACCCTGCAGTGGCGCAGCGCCTGGGCCAGCTGCAGGGAGGGCTTGCGGGCCGGGTGACCGACCCCCAGGCACGCGCCGCGCAAGGCGCCGCGCAGCTGGCGCAGGTGGTGCGCCGCGAAGCCTCGGTGCGCGCCTACAACGATGTTTTCATGGTGATCGTTGCGCTGGCCATGGCTTTTCTGGCCTGGTCGCTGTACCGCGTGCGCCGCGCCGCCACCGAGGCACGCCGCGCCAAGGCCGCTGCGGCTTCTGCTACTGCTTCTGCGGCCGGCCCGCCTGCCTCCGCCGCCGCCGCCCTCTGACCAACCCCCGTGCCCAGCCACACCCCCACCGCATTGCCCCAGGAAGATTTTTCATGAACCAGAACCCTGCACCCCGCCCTTCAGCGCCCCCGGACGAGCCCGACGGTGCCGCCACACCGGCCCAGCCCCAGGCCCTTGCCGATGGCGCAAACGCGGCGGCGCCGCCACCACAGCAACCAGAGCAGCCACCGGCCACACCCGCGCCGGCTGGCGCACCGGCCGCACCCCCTGCACCGGCCCCGGCCCCGGTGGCCAAAACCGTCAAGACATCGCGCTTTGCCATCGTTGCCATGGTGCTGGTGGCCATGGCCGGCATCCTGATGGTGCTGTGGGCCTGGCGCATCGGCCCCTTTGCCACCGCCATGGTGCGCACCGACAACGCCTATGTGCGCGGGCAGATCACGGTGCTGGCGCCGCAGGTCAGCGGCTATGTGGGCGAGGTGCTGGTGCAGGACTTCGAGCGCGTCGCGGCCGGGCAGGCGCTGGTGCGCATCGACGACCGCATCTACCAGCAAAAAGTCCATGCCGCGCAGGCGCAGCTGGACGGGGCCAAAGCGCAGCTGGACAACGCCAGCCAGACGCAGGCGCAAAACCAGGCCAACCTGGGTTCGCGCAAGGCCAGCCTGATGGCGGTCGAGGCAGAAGCCCGGCGCGCGCAGGCCGACCTGAAACGCGCCGACGACCTGGCCGCCCGTGGCTCGGTATCGCTGCGTGAACGCGACCAGGCCCGCGCCACGTTCGAACTGGCCAACGCCAATGTGCGCAAGGCCCGCGCCGACATCACCATTGGCGAGCAGACCATCAAGTCCACCACCGTGTCCCGCGGTGGACTGGAGGCCCAGGTGCAGGCCGCGCAGGCGCAGCTGGACCTGGCAAAAATCGACCTGGCCAACACGGTGGTGCGTGCGCCGCGTGCCGGCCAGCTGGGCGAAGCGGGCGTGCGCCTGGGCCAGTACGTCACCGCCGGCTCGCAGCTGCTGTTTCTGGTGCCCGACGCGCTGTGGGTGGTGGCCAACTTCAAGGAAACGCAAACCGCGCACATGCACACCGGCCAGAGCGCCCGCTTCAAGGTGGACGGGCTGGACGGCGCGCAGCTGACCGGCCACATCAACGAGATCGCCCCCGCCACCGGCTCGGAGTTCAGCGTGCTGCGCGCCGACAACGCCACCGGCAACTTCACCAAGGTGGTGCAGCGCCTGCAGGTGCGCATTGCCATCGACCCCGGCCAGGAACTGGCCGCACGCCTGCGCCCCGGCATGTCGGTGGTTGCCGAGGTGGACACCAGCACGCCGCCGGCCAGCCGGACGCCGGCCGCAGTGGCGCCCCCTGCGCCAGCGTCTGTGCCAGAGCCCGTGCCCCCTGTGCCCCCTGTGCCAGCCGCCGTGCCAGCCACTGCTCCTGCCGCCACCGGGGCAGTGCAATGAAGCCCGCCTGCACGGCCTGCTCCACCCGCACGGTGGCCACCGCCCTGGTGCTGGCCACCGCCGCCCTGGCCGGCTGCATGCCGGCCCACCGCGAAGCGCCCGCGCTGGCCCGCATCACCACGCCGCAGGCCTGGACCACGCCCACCGGCGGCAATGCCAATGCCAATGCCAATGCCAATGCCAATGCCAATGCCAGCCTGCAGGCCGGTGGCGCCATGCTGCAGCCGCAGTGGTGGCAGTCGTTTGGCGACGCTACCCTCAGCCGCCACATTGAAGCCGCCCGCGCCTACAACACCGACCTGCTGGCCGCGGGCGCGCGGCTGGAAGCAGCGCTGGCGCAGGTGGCGCTGGCGCGCTCTGCCATCGGCCCGACGCTGGGCGGCAGTGTGGGCGTGCAGGCACAGCGGTCGCTGGGCGCGGCCGGCGTGGGCACGTCGCGCACCGTGCAGCCCGGTGTGCAGGCCGCGTGGGAGCCGGACCTGTGGGGGCGCCTGCGCACCCAGGTCAGCGCCGCCGAGTTTCGGCTGCTGGCGTCCCAGGCCGAGCGCGACGCTGCCGCTTTGTCCATCAGCGCCGCCACCGCGCAAACCTACATTGCCCTGCTGGCGCTGAACGCCCAGCTGAAAGTGACGCAGAACACGGCCGCATCGCGTGCCGAGGCCTTGCGCATTGCCGAGGACAAGGCGCGCGTCGGCTACATCTCGCAGCTGCAGGTCACGCAGGCGCAGTCGGAATACGAGGCCGTGCTGCAAAGCCTGCCGCAGCTGCAAACCGCCATTGCCCGCCAGTACAACGCGCTGCGCCTGCTGACCGGCGAGCTGCCGGACACCCTGCCCGCCGAAAGTGCGCGGCCCGACCTGTTTGCCAAACTGCAACTGCCCCCGGTGCCGGTGGCGTTGCCCTCCGAATTGCTGCGCCGCCGGCCCGACCTGGCGCAGGCGGAAAGCCTGCTGGCCGCCAGCGATGCCAGCCTGCAGGCCAGCCGCGCGGCCTTTTTGCCGCAGGTCTCGCTCAGCGCCAGCCTGGGCTCGCTGTACATCAACGCGCTCAACTACAACCCCGCCAGCGTGTGGAGCCTTGGCGGCAGCGTGCTGGCGCCCCTGTTTGACCAGGGCCGCCTGTCGGCCCAGTACGACCAGGCTGCCGCGCAGCGCGACCAGGCTGCGTTTGCCTACCGGGGCGCCACCTTGAACGCGTTTGGCGAAGTGGAAAACGCCCTGGTCGGCGTGGACCGCCTGCAGGAGCAGCTGGACCGCGTGGTGCGCCGCCGGGAGGTGCTGCAGCGCTCGGTGAACTACGCCAAGGACCGCTACGAAGCCGGTTACGCCCCGTACCTGGAGCAGCTGGACGCCCAGCGCAACCTGTACCAGACCGAAATCGAGGTCATCAACGTCCGCCAGTCGCAGCTGGTGAACCAGCTCAATCTGTACAAGGCGCTGGGCGGCGGGTGGAGTGCAGAGCTGCTGTGAGGCAGGGCAGGGAGGAGAAGGGCGGAGTGGTTGCTGGGCATCCCCCTGCTGTGCCATCAGCAGATGCCAGAGCAAAAAAACACTCAAATCGGCCTCCAGCCCATGCCCAGCCTGCGCCAGCAGCTACAGATATGAAAGCGTTTTGCGCACTTCCTGTCTGCTGGGCAGCGCAGTCACCGCGCCTGTGCTGCATTGACTGCCGTTTTCTGCAAGCTGCCTTTGCCTGCTGCACCTGCACCCCGGCCAGGCGCTGGCGCAGGGCAGGCGGTGTGCCTTCAAAAAACCCTGTTCAAAGGGTTTCTGCCTGCGGGTTTGCAGTGCGGGAAAGGGCAGCAGGGTCTGCTGTATCGGTATCGGTATCGGTATCGGTACCGGCACCCGTGCCCTCACCCTGCTGCGCAAACACCGGCCTGCTGCCGAAGTAGCCCATGAACAGGTTGCGCGCAATGCCATGCGCTGCGGTCTGCAGTTCCAGCGCCACCTCGGGCGCAAACAGGCGGTTGGTGTGTTCGCCCCACAGCTTCACCCAGGCGGCAAAGTGCGCCGGCGTGACGCCACTGAGCGCCATGTGCTTGCTGAACACGTTGCCGCGAAAGCTTTTGCTGCCCAGCGCCACGGTGCTCCAGAAGTCCACCATGCGCGCCAGGTGCGCTTCCCAGCGATCGTGCAGTGCGGCCTCGAACA
>JAGOCN010000469.1 GCA_017998735.1 Giesbergeria sp. | reverse complement strand
TCGGCTGCGCAGTCCTTGCTCGACGAAAAGACCCGCGCTGTGCAGGCTGGCGGCCCTGCTGTGATTGCCGCGCTGGGCGATTTTTATGACAGCCTGCAGCCTGCTCAGCAGCAAAAAGTGCGCGACATGATGCAGCGCCGCCGTGGCTGGATGGCATCGCACGGCTGACACTTTTGAACGGTTTCTCAGGAGCGCACCATGCACCTTGCAATGCAACCGGTTCACCAGTTGGCCAAAGGCCTGCGCGCCCATGGCCCCCAGTTGCTCGCTGGGCTGGAGGAACCACACGATGAATTGATGTCCCTGGTGTGGGGGCCCCGGTTTGATCGGGGCCATGCCATGGGCCTGGTGGCTCGCAGGCCCGATGTGGCGGCCAGCCTGCTGCCCGCTTTGCTGGACGCGGCCGACCACTTTGATCAACTCCATGGCACTGCGCAAGCCCGGCTGCGCCGGATGATTTTGCGGCACCGTGCGTTGGCAGCCGTTGCGGACATTGCCGCAGTGTGAAAATTCGGTATGCACCGCATTTTGCTCATTGACGATGATGAACAGCTGGGCCCCCCGCTGACCACTTACTTCCAGCGGTTTGAGATGGCGTTGACCCATGCCCTGCGCCCCAGTGACGGGCTGGCCCGGTTGGGGCAAGGCGGCTTTGATGCGGCCATCCTGGACGTCATGCTGCCGGAGATGGATGGCTTTGAGCTGTGCCGCACCATCCGCAAGCAAAGCGATTTGCCCATCGTCATGCTCACTGCGCGGGGCGATGTGATGGACCGCGTGGTGGGCCTGGAACTGGGCGCGGACGACTACCTGCCCAAACCCTTTGAGCCGCGCGAGCTGGTGGCGCGCATGCAAACCGTGCTGCGCAGGCGGCGTGGCAACGGTGTGGGCGAGGCGGGGGACGTGATCCGGTTTGACGGCTTGAGCATCGATGCGGCCCGCCGCAGCGTGGTGCGCCAAGGCCAGGCCTTGGAATTGACGGGTACCGAGTTTGATTTGCTGCACCTGCTAGCGCGCGAGCCAGGCCGCGTCTTCAGCCGCGACGATATCCTGAACCAGCTGCGCGGACACGACGCCGAGCTGTACACGCGCGCCGTGGACATCGTGGTGAGCCGCTTGCGCAAAAAGCTGGAGCCGTTGGACTGCATCAAAACCCTGCGCAATGCGGGCTACTCGCTGGCCCTGCGCAGGGTGGCTGCATGAGCGACCAGCGAACCGCGCGGACCAGGCCCCCCCGCTGGCGCAGAGGACGGCATGCGGCGGACCACCCCGGCGGTGAAGAAAGCGCCTGCGGCCCCGCACCTTTTTGCCCCTGGCACCGCCGCGCACGCGATGCCGTGGGGTATTCGCTGCGATTGCGGCTGGTGCTGGTGTTTTTGCTGCTGGCTTTGGCCATGGCCATCACCTTCATGGGTGGCGTTCAAAAAGCCATTGCCATCGGCTGGCGCGAGGCCGCTCGCCCCTTGCTCATGGACTATGTGGACCGGCTGGTGGAAGAGGTGGGCACCCCGCCCAGCATTGAGCGCGCCCAGGCCATCGTGAAACGCTTGCCCATCCACATGCACATTGAGGGGCCGGTGGTGAAATGGGACTCGCACCCTGACCAGCCCCGCCCCGAATGGATGCGCAGGCAAGGCGCGACCGACAAGCGCTGGTTGTCCGAGGCCGATGGACACAAGCTGCTGCAACGTGTGACGGCCGACGGCCACACCATCGTGTTCGGCCTGAACGCCATGACCTGGGACCAAAAGCCCCGCATCGCCTGGCTGACCTTGACGGTATTGCTGCTGCTGACGGCGCTGGCCTATGCCTACGTGCGCTACCTGCTGCGCCCGCTGGACGACATCCGCCGGGGCGCGCAACGCTTTGGCGCGGGTGATTTTGCGCAGCCGATTCCACTGCGCAGCACCCGCCGCCCCGATGAATTGGGGCAACTGGCCGCCACCATCAACACCATGGGCGAAGACATCCACCAGATGCTGGAGGCCAAGCGCGCACTGCTGCTGGCCATGAGCCATGAACTGCGCAGCCCCCTGACCCGGGCGCGCCTGAACACCGAGCTGCTGCCTGAAGGCGCAGACACCCAGGCACAGCGCGACGCCTTGTTGCGCGACCTGGGCGAAATGGCCCGATTGATCTCTGACCTGCTGGAAAGCGAACGCCTGGCCGGCCGCCACGCGGCGCTGTACCGTGAGCCGACCGACCTGGCCGCACTGGCCCGCGAGGTGGTGGAGGAGCTGAGCGTGCGCCACGCCGCAGCCGCCCACATCCGGGTGGTGATGGACTGCGAGGGCCTGGCAGGCAACCCCACTGAAGATGGCACGCCTTCGCACCAGCCCCCGTTGCTGGCGCTGGACCGATCGCGCGTGCGTCTGCTGCTGCGCAATCTGCTGGACAACAGCCTGCGCCACAGCGACCCTGCCGCGCCGCCGCCCGAGCTGCATTGCACGCTGGATGCGTCTGGCGGCGTGGTGCTGCGGGTGCGCGATTTTGGCCCTGGCGTGGCCGACGAGCACCTGGGCCGCTTGGCCGAACCCTTCTTTCGGCCTGACACCGCGCGCCAGCGCGCCACCGGGGGCGTGGGTTTGGGC
>JAGOCN010000468.1 GCA_017998735.1 Giesbergeria sp. | reverse complement strand
CTTCGCGCCAGCGTGTCAGTGCCAGCCCTTTCCACGCGCTGTAACCGCTGCCTGCACGCGTCACTGCCACGTGGTAACTGCCGTTGGAGAGCAACTGCAACTGCAGCTGCGGCGCTGGCTGGCAGGAAGGGCAAGGCTCCTGCGTTGATGGCAATAAACCCATTTTTCACTTTCCGGTGCAGCTTTGCGGCTTGCAGGTAGGCTGCGATTCACAAAAAAATCTGTGTACCAAGTCCTAAAAAAGAGATGTGCTTTTGATGCTGGATGCCAAGCATGTTCCTTCCCTGGCAGGCCATGCTGTAGGCGAACAGGCCGTAAGTCTGCAGTTTCAACCGCTGCAGCGCTTTTTTCTGGTACATCGGAACACTGGTTTCTGCGTGGAAAAGGAGGTGTGCAATGACAGCATTTGCGAACCCATCGGTACAGGGCGCAGAGGGCGCTGGTACAAACCTCCTGGCGGCAAACATGGCTGCCACGGCACAGGCCTTGGTGGTTGCAGGCAAGGGTTTGCTGGCCATGGACGAGAGCGCAGGCACCTGTGACAAACGCCTTGCCAGTGTCGGCATGGAACCCACCCAAGAGGCGCGCCATGCGTGGCGTGAACTGCTGGTGACAACGCCTGGCCTGGGTGAATACATCGGTGGCGCGATTTTGTTTGAGGAAACCCTGCACCAGACCACCCGGGACGGGACGCCCTTGGTGCAGTGGCTCACCGCAGCCGGAATCATTCCAGGCATCAAGGTCGACAAAGGCACTGTGGACTTGGCGGCCCACCCTGCAGAGCGTGTGACAGAAGGGCTTGATGGCCTGCGCGAACGGTTGGCCGGCTATGCAGCCATGGGTGCGCGTTTTGCGAAATGGCGTGCGGTTTTCAGTATGGGTGAAGGCCTGCCCACGGCGGCCTGCATTGAGGCCAATGCCCATGCATTGGCGCGCTATGCCGTCCTGTGCCAGGAAGCCGGGCTGGTGCCCATCGTCGAGCCCGAAGTGCTGATGGACGGCGACCACACGCTGGCGCGCTGCCAGGCAGTGACCAGCGAAGTCCTGCACTGCGTTTTTGCCCAGCTGCACACCCAGGGCGTCGTGCTGGAGGCAATGCTGCTCAAACCCAACATGGTGCTGCCAGGGCTGCAGTGCCGGGTGCAGGTGTCTGCAGAGGAAGTGGCCAAGGCCACGCTGGACTGTTTGCTGCGGACTGTGCCGGCTGCGGTGGCTGGCATTGCTTTTCTGTCGGGTGGGCAGCCTAGCGAGCTGGCTTCAAAGCGGCTCAATGCCATGCACCTGCACGGCGCTTGCGGCTCTCAACCCCTTGCCTGGCCACTGACATTTTCGTTTGCACGTGCGCTCCAGCAGCCTGCACTGCAGCTGTGGGCGCAAGACCCAGACAACCGCGTCGCTGCCCAGCAGGCACTGCTGCACCGTGCGCGCTGCAACAGCGCTGCACAGCGCGGTGACTACCAACCTGCGATGGAAAACCAATGACGTCTGCCTTGCAACTGTGCCTGGTCCGGCATGGCGAAACGGCCTGGTCGCTCAGCGGTCAGCACACCGGAACCACCGACCTGCCCCTGACTGCGCATGGCGAGGCGCAGGCCCGCGCACTGGCCCCAAGGCTGGTGCAAATGGGTTTTGCCCATGTGCTGGTGAGCCCCCGTTTGCGAGCGCGCCAAACCTGTGGGCTTGCAGGCTTGGCCGCTGTCAGTGTGGTCGAGCCAGACTTGGCCGAGTGGGACTATGGCGACTTTGAAGGACAGCGCTCGGTGGACATTGACAAGCTGCGTCCCGGCTGGAACATTTGGCAAGACGGCTGCCCCCAGGGCGAAATGCCTGACGATGTGAGTCAGCGTGCCGACCGGCTGATTGCCCGGCTGTGTGGCCTGCATGGCAAGGTCGCGCTGTTTTCGCATGGGCAGTTCGGCGTGGCGCTGGCGGTGCGCTGGATGGGTTTGCCGCTGCAGGCAGGCCAGCATTTCGAGCTGCACCCGGCATCTTTGAGCATCCTGGGCTATGCCGCCCACCATCCACAAACGCGTGTGCTGGCGCTGTGGAATGAAACGCTGGCTTTGCCGGAGCCAGGTTGATCAGGTCTTGCGCTTGTCGCTTGTGTGTGCCAGCAAGAATCAACGGTGGTGAACCAAATATTCAATCAAATACGCCTCCAGGGCTTGTGCAGTAAGCGCTGGCAGCTATCAAAACCATAGTATTATTTCTGTCGTGGCACCCGCCCCATCAGATAAAACTCGGGGTTGGGCTCCATGCCGGCAAAGCTGGCCATGCGATTGCTCAGGCCAAAGAAGGCGGTGATGGCGGCAATGTCCCAGGCATCCTCGTCGTCAAAGCCGTGGGCTTGCAAAGCTTCAAAATCAGCATCGCCCAGGGTGTGCGATTGCTCGCAGACTTTCATGGCGAAGTCCAGCATGGCCTGCTGGCGCGGTGTGATGTCGGCCTTGCGGTAATTCACCGCCACCTGGTCTGCAACGAATGGCTTTTTCTCGTGGATGCGCAGGATTGCACCATGTGCCACCACGCAGTACAGGCACTGGTTGGCCGCGCTGGTGGTGGTGACGATCATTTCGCGGTCGCCCTTGCTGAGGT
>JAGOCN010000054.1 GCA_017998735.1 Giesbergeria sp. | reverse complement strand
CGATGGCGCTGCTCATGTCGCTGCTGGTGTATGCCGGCAGCGCGCAGCTGGCGGTGATTCCGCTGCTGGCCGTGGGCGGGCCGCTGTGGGTGGTGTGGCTGACGGCGGCCTGCGTGAACCTGCGCTTTGTCATTTTCAGCAGCCTGTGGCGCAGCTACTTTCAGCACCTGCCCCGCGCCCAGCGCATCACCCTGGGGTACTTCAGCGGCGATGTGATCTTTGTCTGCTTTATGAAACGCTACCCGCAGCCGGTGCCCGAGCCCAGCCAGATTCCGTATTTCTGGGGTGCGGCGGCGGTCAACTGGCTGGGCTGGCAGCTACCGTCGATTGCCGGCATTTTGCTGGCCAACGCGATTCCGCTGTCGTGGGGGCTGGGTTTTGCCGGCGTGCTGGCGCTGCTGGGCGTGCTGCTGTCGCTGTTGGTGGACCGCGCCGCCTGGATGGCCACCGGCGTGGCGGCCACGGCGGCGGTTGCCACCTACGCGCTGCCGCTCAAGCTCAACATCCTGGTGGCGATTGCAGCGGCGGTGCTGGCCGGCCTGGCGGTGGAGGGCTGGCAGCAGCGCCAGCGCAAGCGCAGCCAGGCCACGGCCACTGGCCAGTTGCTGGCAGAAACCGCTGCAGGCGGGTCGCCTGCCCCGGCGGCGCCCGGTGCCCCGGCGGGCGTCCAGCCGGCCAAGCGCCAGCCATGAGCTGGGCGGCAGACTGGGACTGGGCCATGCCGGTGGTGGCGATTGCCGGGCTGGCGCTCATCACGCTGGTGACGCGCGCTTTCTTCATGCTGCCCGAGCGCGAAATCCCGCTGCCCGACTGGCTGCGGCGCGGCCTGAAATACGCACCCCTGGCGGCACTCACGGCGGTGATCGCGCCGGAAATCGCGATGGTGCAGGGTGCGCTGATCGGCACGCTGCAGGACGCGCGCCTGCCGGCCGTGCTGTGCGCCACCGGCTACTACTTCTGGCGGCGCGGCATCCTTGGCACCATCGTGGTCGGCATGGCGGTGTACCTGCCGCTGCACATCGGGCTGGGCTGGTAGCAGCGCACGGAGGCCGGGCGGCCACGCGCAGATGGGCTGTCTGCCTGCGTACCTACAATTGCGGCGCGGCCGGCAAGGCCCTGAAGGCGCCGTGCAGCGCCCTTGCAAAGCTTCCTTTTTCTTTGATCCACTTCTTCATTTATGCCGCCCTGGCGGCTTTTGCCATGAACATTCTTCGCTTTTCCGATCTGTGTGCCCAGGACAAGGTGCGTGGCCAGCGCGTCTTCATCCGCGCCGACCTGAACGTGCCGCTGGACGCCCAAGGCCGCATCACCGAGGACACGCGCATCCGCGCCTCGGTGCCGGCCATCGAGATGGCGCTGGCCGCCGGCGCCGCCGTGATGGTCACCAGCCACCTGGGGCGCCCGGTCGAGGGCGAGTGCCGGCCCGAGGATTCGCTCGCACCGGTGGCCAAGCGTTTGTCCGAACTGATGGGGCGCCCGGTGCCGCTGCGCACCGACTGGGTGGACGGCGTGGCGGTGGCGCCTGGCGAAGTGGTGCTGCTGGAAAACTGCCGCTGCAATGTGGGTGAAAAGAAAAACAGCGAAACCCTGGCACGCAAGCTGGCGGCGCTGTGCGATGTGTTTGTCAACGACGCCTTTGGCACCGCGCACCGGGCCGAGGGCACCACGCACGGCATTGCGCAGTACGCACCGGTGGCCTGCGCCGGACCGCTGCTGTCGGCCGAAATCGATGCCCTGACGCAGGCGCTGGCACACCCCCAGCGCCCGCTGGTGGCCATCGTGGCCGGCTCCAAGGTGTCCACCAAGCTGACCATCCTGAAAAGCCTGGCCGGCAAGGTCGACCGCCTGATTGTCGGCGGTGGCATTGCCAACACCTTCATGCTGGCCGCCGGCCTGCCGATCGGCAAAAGCCTGGCCGAGCCGGGCCTGGTGGACGAGGCGCGCGCCGTCATGGACGCCATGAAGGCACGCGGCGCCGAAGTGCCGATCCCGACCGACGTGGTCACCACCAAAACCTTTGCCGCCGATGCCGCAGCCACCACGCGGGCAGCGGCGGACGTGCAGGAGGACGACCTGATCCTTGACATCGGCCCCGACACCGCCCAGGTGCTGGCGCGCCAGCTGCAGTCGGCCGGCACCATTGTCTGGAACGGGCCGGTGGGGGTGTTTGAAATGGCACCGTTTGAAAACGGCACCCGCGTGCTGGCACAGGCCATTGCCCAGTCCGACGCCTTCAGCATCGCTGGCGGCGGCGACACGCTGGCGGCCATTGCCAAGTACGGCATCGAAGACCAGGTGGGTTACATCTCCACCGGCGGCGGGGCCTTTCTGGAAATGCTGGAAGGCAAGACGCTGCCGGCGTTTGCCATTCTGGAAGCCAGGGCTGCTGCCACAGCATGACAAGCAGCACAGCCTGGGCAAAAAATGCAGAGATTCAATTTGTGACAAAAACAACAAACCGTGCTCCAATGCGGCAGAAATTGTTGTTTTGCTTGTTCTTGCGTAACGCCACACCCAGAATTGTTGCTTGATGTGCAATGACTGGCTGCCCGGTTGTGCGCAGTGCAGACTTTTTGGAGAAAAGCATGGCGTTTTTGAAGAGCACGGTTCTGGCTGCACTGGTCGGCTCCGTGGCAATCCTGACCGGGTGTGCCGCCACGGCACCCATACCGCTGGCAGAAAATTTCGAGCTGACGGTTCAGCCCAAGGTGCGCTCTGCAGGCCATTGGGAACTGGTGTCGCAGGATGTCGTGGCACAAACCCTGTCCACGCTGGGCCAGGCCGGTATGGCACCCAATGCCCAGCTGCATGTGGCCCTGCCTGCAAACCCCAGCGCGTTCGACATGGCATTTCGCGAATTCCTGATCACCAAGCTGGTGCAGGGCGGTGCCCCTGTGCTGCAGTTGCCTGGACAGGCACTGCAGGTGACCTACGACACGCAGGTAGTGCGGCACAACAGTGAGCGTCCCCATTTCATCCCCGGGCGTTTCACCATGGTTGCCGCTGGCGTGATGGCGGCTTACGGCCTGCGCAATGTGCACCTGGACGGCCAGCTGCTTGCCGGCCTGGGCCTGGCAGGCGCTGCAGACTATGCTTCCAGCATCGATTCAGGAGGCCCGACGCACACCGAGCTGATCCTGACCACCACCGTCACCCACGGTGGACAGTACATCGCACGCAAGACGGATGTGTATTACCTGCAGAACGCAGACACGCCCCTGTTCCTTCGGCCTTCCTATCCCCAAAGGGTCAACATGCGGGTGGTTTCGCAATGAAGACACACAACCTCATTCCGTTGTCGCTGGCTCTGGCTGCCGCGCTGCTGTCCGGTTGCACCTCCGCCCCCACAGTGCAGGTGCGCACCGAGCCCAGCTACCAGGACGCCGCCAACAACGCCTTTCTGCAAAGCAGCCGCGATGCCATCGCCAAGCTAGTGGCCGGTTTTGATGCCACTTCCCTGGGCAACAGCCCGGTGCTGGTGGCCACGGTGGTGAACGTCAACGACCTGAGCCGTTCGGCCCCGCTTGGCCGCACGCTGTCCGAGCAGTACAGCACCCAGATGGCGGCCAACGGTTTCCATGTGAAGGAAATCAAGCTGCGCGGTGATGTGTTCGTGAAGGAAGGCGCGGGCGAACTGCTGTTGTCGCGTGAAATCAAGGACATTGCGCGCAGCCACAACGCTTCGATGGTGCTGGTGGGCACTTACTCTGCCGCTGCCAGCGTCACCTACATCAGCCTCAAGCTGGTGCGCACCGAAGATGGCTACATCTTCCGCGGCCACGATTACGCCCTGCCCAACGACCGGGACGTGCAGCGTTTGCTGCAAGCGCCGCGCTGAGCCTGTCCAAGTGGGCTGCCAGCACTTCAGGCACCCCTCCAGCATGAAAGCCGCTGCCCTGCAGCGGCTTTTTTCTTGTTGCATGGCTGCGCTGCAGTGCCTTGCCGCGGCGCCTGCAGGTGGCTGCGTCCGGGTAGGATGGGCCGTTGAAACCCCATTGTTTTCAGGAGCCTTGCCATGAACCAGCGCCGTGCCACCAAAATCGTTGCCACCCTGGGGCCAGCATCCAGCGACCCGGCCTTGCTGGAGCAGATGATTGCTGCCGGGGTGAACGTGGTGCGGCTCAACTTCAGCCATGGCAAGGCGCAGGACCACATCGACCGTGCGGCCGCCGTGCGCGCCGCTGCCCAGCGCGCCGGGCGTGAGGTGGCCATCATGGCCGACCTGCAGGGCCCCAAGATCCGTGTCGGCCGCTTTGCCGACGGTGCGGTGCAGCTGGTGAACGGCGCCGCCTTCGTGCTGGACGCCTGGCGCACCGAGCCGGGCGATGGGGACGGCGTGGGGCTGGACTACAAGGAGTTGCCGCGCGATGTGCGCGCCGGCGACATGCTGCTGCTGAACGACGGTCTGATCGTGCTGCGGGTGGAAGCGGTGCGCGGCGAAGCGGTGCACACGCGCGTGGTCACCGGCGGCGAGCTGTCCGACAACAAGGGCATCAACAAGCAGGGTGGCGGTCTGACCGCACCGGCGCTGACCGCCAAGGACATGGAAGACATCCGCACCGCCATGTCCTTTCAGGCGGACTATGTGGCCGTGAGCTTTCCAAAAAACGCGGTGGACATGGAGATGGCGCGCCAGCTGTGCAATGTGGCGGCCGCCGAGTACCGCCACAAACCAGGCCTGATTGCCAAAATTGAGCGGGCCGAAGCCATTCCGCACCTGGAAGAAATCCTGCGCGTGAGCGACGGCATCATGGTGGCGCGCGGCGACCTGGCGGTGGAAGTGGGCAACGCGGCCGTGCCGGCGCTGCAGAAAAAGATGATCCGCATGGCGCGCGACATGGACAAGGTGGTCATCACCGCCACGCAGATGATGGAAAGCATGATCCTGCACCCGGTGCCCACGCGCGCCGAGGTGAGCGACGTGGCCAATGCGGTGCTGGACGGCACCGATGCCGTCATGCTGAGCGCCGAAACCGCCGTGGGGCGCTACCCGCTGGAAACGGTGCTGGAGGTGTCCAAGATCTGCGCTGCCGCCGAAGCCGCCGAAGACCCGCACCAGGATGCCGACTTCACCGGCCGCACCTTTGGCCGCATCGACCAGTCGATTGCCATGGGCGCGCTTTTCACCGCGCACCACCTGGGCGCCAAGGCCATCGTGGCCATGACCGACAGCGGCGCGACCGCGCTGTGGATGAGCCGCCAGCGCATCCACATTCCCATTTACGCGCTCACGCCCAGGGTGGCAACGCAGCGCAGGATGGCGATGTACCGCAACGTGAGCCCGCTTTTGATGGACACCAGCGCCGACCGCGACACGGCACTCAGGGAGGCCGAAGGCCACCTCAAGGGCCGCAAGATCGTGCAGGAAGGCGACATGTACGCCATCACCTGCGGCGAACCGATGGGCGCACCGGGCGGCACCAACATGCTCAAGATCTGCCGCGCCAGCTGATCCCCGGCCGAGCGCCAGCTGCAAAGGCAAGGCGCAGCAGCCCCGCAGATTGCAGGCGCTCGTTGGCCGGCGGCTAAAATCGCGGGTTACCAAGCGGTTACCACCGCACCTTTTGGCCACCTGCAGGGTGGCTTGCTGCCAGCACGCCCTGCAAATGCCTTTTTCCCTTTGAAAGGAACCGCACCCATGTCTCTTGTCTCGATGCGCGAACTGCTGGACCACGCTGCCGAAAACGGCTATGGCATTCCGGCCTTCAACGTGAACAACCTGGAGCAGGTGCAGGCCGTCATGGCAGCTGCCGACGAGACCGGTGCTCCCGTGATCCTGCAGGCCAGCGCTGGCGCCCGCAAGTACGCCGGCGAAGCCTTCATCAAGCACCTGATCCTGGCCGCGGTCGAGGCCTACCCGCACATTCCGCTGGTGATGCACCAGGACCATGGCCAGAGCCCCGAAATCTGCAAGGGCGCCATCGACCTCGGGTTTTCGTCCGTCATGATGGACGGCTCGCTGGAGGGCGACGGCAAGACCATTGCCAGCTACGAATACAACGTCGAGGTGACGCGCAAGGTGGTGGACATGGCGCACCAGGTGGGCGTCACGGTCGAGGGCGAACTCGGCTGCCTCGGTTCGCTGGAAACCATGCAGGGCGACAAGGAAGACGGCCACGGAACCGATGCCGTCATGACGCGCGAGCAGCTGCTGACCGACCCCGAGCAGGCGGCCGACTTTGTCAAGCGCACCCAGCTCGATGCCCTGGCCATTGCCATCGGCACCAGCCACGGCGCGTACAAGTTCTCGCGCAAGCCCACCGGAGACATTCTGGCCATCGACCGCGTGCAGGCGATCCATGAGCGCATTCCCAACACCCACCTGGTGATGCATGGCTCGTCCTCGGTGCCGCAGGACCTGCTGGCCATCATCAACCAGTACGGCGGCAACATGAAGCAAACCTTCGGTGTGCCGGTCGAGGAAATCCAGAAAGCCATCCGGTTCGGCGTGCGCAAGATCAACATCGACACCGACATCCGCCTGGCCATGACCGGCGCGGTGCGCAAGTTCCTGCACGAGAACCCCGACAAGTTCGACGCCCGCGAATGGCTCAAGCCGGCACGCGAGGCAGCCAAGGCGATCTGCAAGCAGCGCTACCTGGAGTTTGGCTGCGAAGGCCAGGGCGCCAAGGTCAAGGGCTACAGCCTGCAGGACATTGCCCGCCAGTACGCGGCAGGCACGCTCAGCCAGGTCGCGCGCTGAAACACGCAAGGCCTGTGCCCTGAAAACACCCGCTTGCAGCAACGCCAGCGGGTGTTTTTTTGCCTGCAGGCGCCTGCGCTTTCAAGCGGGAAAAGCACGCGCTGCAGGCGACAGAAACAAAAGATTTTTCATGTAAGCTCAGGGTCAGAAAGCCGGTTTCCGGCTGTGTTTCTGCTGCAAGGCTTTGTTCTATAGCGCGGTTCGACTGAACAGGCAACCTGCAAAACAGACTGGCGTGCATGAAAAATGCCTGAAATGATCCGCAACGAACCATATTCCAGCAAGGAGACGAAATGCTCATAGGTGTGCCTGCCGAGTCCATCGCAGGAGAAAGTCGCGTTGCGGCAACCCCGGAAACAGTGAAGAAGCTCAAGGCCCAGGGCCATGTGCTGCAGGTGCAGTCGGGCGCCGGCATTGCCGCCAGCGTCACCGACGCGGCCTACGAAGCCGCCGGCGCGCAGGTGGTGGACGCCGCCACGGCCTGGGCGTCCGACCTGGTGCTCAAGGTGCGCTGCCCCACCGAGGCCGAAGCGCCGCTGATGCGCTCGGGCAGCACGCTGGTCGGCATGCTCAACCCCTTCGATGCCGAAGGCCTCAAACGCCTGGCGCAGGCCGGGGTCACGGCCTATGCGCTGGAAGCAGCGCCGCGCACCACGCGGGCCCAGAGCATGGACGTGCTGTCGTCGCAGGCCAACATTGCCGGTTACAAGGCGGTGATGATCGGCGCCGACCGCTACCAGCGCTTTTTTCCCATGCTGATGACCGCGGCCGGCACCGTCAAGGCGGCGCGCGTGGTCATCCTGGGCGTGGGCGTGGCGGGCCTGCAGGCCATTGCCACGGCCAAGCGGCTGGGCGCGGTGATCGAGGCGTCCGACGTGCGCCCGAGCGTCAAGGAGCAGGTGGAGTCGCTGGGCGCCAAGTTCATCGACGTGCCGTACGAAACACAGGAAGAAAAGGAAGCCGCAGAGGGCGTGGGCGGTTATGCCCGCCCCATGCCGCAAAGCTGGCTGGACCGGCAGAAAGTCGAAGTCGCCAAGCGCGTGGCGCAGGCCGATGTGGTCATCACCACGGCACTGATTCCCGGCCGCCCGGCGCCGGTGCTGGTGACCGAAGAAATGGTCAAGGCCATGAAGCCCGGCTCGGTGATCGTGGACATCGCCGCCCCGCAGGGCGGCAACTGCCCGCTGACAGAGCCCGGCCAGACGGTGGTCAGGCACGGCGTCACGCTGGTGGGCGAGACCAACCTGGCGGCGCTGGTGGCGGCCGATGCGTCGTCGCTCTATGCGCGCAACGTGCTCGACTTCCTCAAGCTCATCGTGAACAAGGACGGCGCGCTGCACATGGACCTGGAAGACGACATCGTGGCCGCCTGCCTGATGGCGCACGAAGGCACGGTGAAGCGCGCATGAAAACGCAGGCGCATGTGCCGGCAAGCGCTGCTGCTGCAGTGCCTGCCGCACGTCCGGCCCGGCCAGGGGCATGCCGCTGTCTGAACCGGGGCACTGCGGCCATGGCCATGGCTGCGGCTGCGGTGCTGCTGAGCGGCTGCGCACCTCTGCAGGCGCCCGAGCGTGCCGTGGCCGTGGGCCGGGCCAGCCTGGTGCTTCCGGCCGGTCCCTGGGCGGCA
>JAGOCN010000467.1 GCA_017998735.1 Giesbergeria sp. | reverse complement strand
GGCGCAGCATTTGCAAACCCTGCGCCCTGGCAACCGGCAGGCTTCTGAAAGGGGTCCGGCGCAGACAAAAAACAGGTCAAATCGGCCTCCAGCGCAGGCCGGGATTGCGCCAGCAGCTATTAAAAAAATAGCAAAATTGTGAGCAAGGCGCCCACTGCATTCAACCTGCGTGCGTGACCTTTCAATGTCGCAACGCAGGTGGACACTTGACAGCTTGCAAAATTTTTGAATAAAGCAGAAAGTAAAAATCAATTCATAGATATGCATGAAATCTGCATAAAACTAAAATCTATGAATGCCGCGCCAGACCACTTCCCCTTTCAATCACCCCCAGGCAGTGCTCCAGCAGATCGAGCAGCTGGCACACCACATTGCCATCGCCCGCAAGCGGCGCGGCGAGTCGCAGCTGCAATGGGCCAGAAAGCTGGGCGTTTCGCAGCCCACCATGGCGCGCATCGAGCGGGGTGACCCGTCCGTTGCCATGGCGTCCTATGTGATGTGCATCTGGCTGATCAACCCCTCGGCCGGTCTGGCAGATCTGATTGCCCCGGTCAGTGACCATGGGGCGCTGGAACAGGAAGTGGCCAGGGTGCGTGCCAAGGCCGGGCCAAAAACCCCCAGGCAGCCCGCACGCGCAGCGCAGACCCGGTCAGCAGACATGCCCTCCCTTCAAAGCAGCATTCCCAGGGCTTCAGAAATTGCACACCTGGTTGCCGATCCGATGGCCGACATCCAAAAGTCCCTGGCAAACAAGGGTCCGGGTTCGGCAGTGGCGCAAGGCCTGGCAGCGCTGATGCTGGCCAAACCGGTGGCAAAGAAAAATGGCTGAGTCCGCCCTGGACCCGCGCACCTATGTTCCGCAAGACCGGCTGTATGTCTGGGCTCTGGTGAACCCGGCCGCTCCTGCGCTGGTGGGCCAGCTCGGTCTTTCGCAGCGGGTGCCCGACTGCGCCACTTTCAGCTATGCAGCCGACTGGTGGAACTTTGCGCTCAGTGAAGACCTGCCACTGCTGCAGGGCCAAATGTTTACCGCCGCAGACAAAGGCACCGCCCCCGGCGCCCTGGACGATGCACGGCCCGACCGCTGGGGCGAACGCATCATTCGCCACATCGACCGGCCGGCCCGCCTGTCCATTCTGGAGATGCTGCTGTTTGCGGGTGACGACCGCTTTGGCGCGCTGGGCATCTCCACTTCTGACCAGCAATACCTGCCACGGCACTTCGGGCCATACCCCCGTTTGCAGGAATTGGCGCAGTTGACGGCGGCCATGGAAGACCTGCAGACGCAGGCCCCCCTGACCGCAGCAATGCAGCGCCTGCTGCAGCCGGGTGTCACCCTGGGCGGCGCTCGGCCCAAGGCGCTGCTGCAGACCGATGCGGGCGCCTGCGTCATCAAGTTCAGCGAACTGGACGACCCGGTGGACACCCCGCTGATCGAGCACGCCACCATGAAGCTTGCCGCCCAGACCGGCCTGTACGTTGCCGACACTGCCGTGCTGCCCATTGCGCCGCGCCATGGCAAGGCGCGCCATGCGCTCACCATTGAGCGGTTTGACCGCGTTGGCCCTTACCGGGTGCATTGCCTGTCGGCCAAAACGGCCCTGCGCGCCGCAGGCCTGCACGAAAGCTACGGCGCCCTGGCCACCATCCTGCTGCGCCTGGGCCACCCCGACCGGCAGGTGGCCCAGCGCGAAGAACTGTTCCAGCGCATGGTGTTCAACATCCTCATGGACAACACCGACGACCACGAGCGCAACCACAGCCTCAGCCTGAACCTGGCAGATGGCTATTACGACCTCACGCCCGCCTACGATGTGGTGCCGTCGCTGCAAAACCTGGGCCAACAGTCACTTATCGTGGGCAGCCTGGGCGCTGCATCCAGTCTGGACAACGCCCTGAGCGAAATCAACGAATTCGGCATCCAAAGACCCCGCGCCATTGCTTTGGTGCAGCAGGTGGCAGCGGCCGTGGACCAGTGGGCAGGGCACTTCAGACAAATGGGCATCTGCGCTGCCGACATGGAGCAGCTGGCCCACAGCATTGACCGCGATGCCTTGCGGTTGCAAAGGCGCGAGTACCTTTGAGCATTTGCCTGCAAGGGGCGCAGGCACGCCAGGCAGTCCCAGGCTGTTGCACACCTTGTGCAGCAGGTGCGGGCACAATGCGGTGCCACAGCCAAATCTGCCTCCAGCGCATGCTGGGCTTGCGCCAGCAGCTATTAAAAAATGAGCGTGCACCAAGTTAAACCACGCTCCACCTGCCAGTACGCCGCACGGGATTGCGCCATACAGCCCGGCCTGTCGCTTACGCTGAACAGGAACGGGTTGGTTCCCGTTGCCTTTACTGCCACTGCTTCAAGGTTGTCCATGTCTGCTGAACTTTTTCCCGCCCAACCTGCCCGCCCCGCCTGGCTCACCGCCTTGCTGCACGGCCCGTCCGCGCTGGCGCCGGATGCCAGCTGCCTGGAAACGCACATTTCCTGGGTGCTGTTGGCCGGGCCGCTGGCGTTCAAGTTCAAGAAGCCTTTGAATTTGGGGTTTCTGGACTTCAGCACGCTGGCGCAGCGCAAGGCGGCGTGCGTGGAGGAGCTGCGCATCAACCAGC
>JAGOCN010000466.1 GCA_017998735.1 Giesbergeria sp. | reverse complement strand
ACATCATCACCAGCTCGCTGGCCGCGCCGGCGCTGCTGGAGCTCGGCGTGCCGCTGATCGTCTCGCACATGTTTGTTTTCTACTTCGGCATCATGGCCGACCTGACGCCGCCGGTGGCGCTGGCCGCTTTTGCCGCTGCCCCCATTGCACGCGCGCCGCCGCTGCGCATCGGGTTTCAGGCGATGCGCATTGCCATTGCCGGCTTTGTGATTCCTTTCATGGCGGTATATGCGCCGGCGCTGATGCTGCAGGCCGGCACCTGGCTGGACACCGGGTATGTGGTGTTCAAGGCCACCGTGGCCATCGTGCTGTGGGGCGGTGCGGCCATTGGCTACTGGCTGGCGCCCTTGCCCTGGCTGGCGCGGGCCTGGGCGCTGGTGGCGGCGTGCTTTCTGGTGGCAGCCCTGCCGCTGACCGATGAAATCGGCCTGGGCATGGCCGCAGCGCTGGCCGCCTGGCACCTGCTGCGCCGCCCGCGTGCCGGCACCGGGGGCGACCCTGGCCATGGCAACGCCGCCCCGGCCCTGAAAAGCACCTGACCCGCATGGCAGGCACTGCAGCCGCTGCTGCTTTGGTGGCTGCGTTGTGCCTGTCCGCCAGCCCGGTGCCGTCCGGCAGAACGGCTGCTGCATCTGCTATGTCTGCTTCACCCACGACGGCGACAGTGGCCACGCGGCATTTCACGCTGCGCTGGCAGCATTCGATTGAAAAAACCGCCTGGGAAGAAGACTACGTGGTGGCCGGCGACTGGCTGCTGCTGAGCGGCGCACGCATCCACGGCTCGGGCGCCGGCATGGAGCCGCCGCCCGGCGCATTTTTGCAGGGCGGCGTCTGGCACTACCGCTTGGCCGATCCGTGGCGGCGCACCCTGGTGCTGGCGCGCTCGGAATTTGTGCGCGACTACGAGCTGTGCCTGGATGCCGCAAGCGCTGCAAGCGCCGCAGCCGTAGCCTGCCAGCCAATGTCGCACTGGATCCCGGTGTCTGCCGGCACCACCACGCTGCGCGCCTGCACGGTGGCGGCAGAAGATTCAAACCTGCCTTGAGACTTTAATTTTCATAGCTGCTGGCGCAGGCTGGGCAAGGGCTGGAGGCACTTTTGGCTGATGATCGAGATGCCTCAAGCAGACCATGCCTGCCTGCCTGCCTGCCTGCCTGCCTGCCTGCCTGCCTGCAAACGCAGCGCGCAGCCTTCCGGCAATGGGGGTCAGAGCCCGAGTTTCTCTTCGCGAAATCGTGATCTGACCCCCATTGCCTGCGCTGGTGGTGCGCGTTGCCTGGGACAGGGCAATGGTTCCCCTGTTGCATGCACGGGCAGCACCCGCCTCGCGCCCGCCTGACAGCTGATGTCAGTCTTTACCTACACGCCCCGCCCTTTCAGCTGGATAGAGTGAAACACGCCAGCGTGCTGGCAAGGCCTGTCGCCTGTGGTTCAGCCATGTCCTTTGCCATGCGCCCCGACAGGTTTTCACCGATCCCTTCAAGGAAAGCCCTGATGTCTTTGAATTCCCGCCGTCACGGCAACCACGCCAGCCACAGCCACACCCCTTCCAGCCGCTTTGGTGAACAGGACGGCCAAGACCATGACCATGACCATGACCATGGCCACACGTCTTCTGCCCGCAAGCGCAGTTCGCTGCTGGTGCCAGCCGCCCTGGGCGTGGGTTCGATGCTGACCGTGATGCTGCTGAACGCCTGCGCCACACGCCCGCCGGACAATGTCAAGCCGGTCACGTCCTTTGACATTGGCCGCTACGCTGGCCGCTGGTATGAAATCGCCCGCACCGACCAGCGTTTTGAAAAGGGTCTGGTGCGCACGCAGGCCTACTACAACCTCCATCCCGATGGCACCGTGGAAGTGACGAACCGCGGCTTTGACCCCAAAAAGAACCAGTGGCAGGAAGCTGTGGGCAAGGCCCGTTTCATCGGCAAGCCCACCGAAGCGGCCCTCAAGGTGTCGTTCTTTGGTCCGTTCTACGGCGGCTACAACGTCGTCGCCCTGGACCCCGCCTACCAGTGGGCGCTGGTGATCGGCTCCAGCGTCGATTCGATGTGGATCCTGTCGCGCAAGCCCTACCTGTCCGACGAAGTGCGCGGCTTGCTGCTGGCCAAGGCGCGTGCGCTGGGCGTGGACGAGGACAAGATCGTGTGGGTGCAGCAGGACGGAGTGAACCCTACCGGCATGTGAACGCGCTGCTGGCTGCTGCAGTGGCCATGCATTCCTTGCTGTGCGGGTCAGGCCGGGCCGGGCCGGGCCGCGCACAGCGACAAGCGACAAAAACGTCCAGTGTTTTGCGTTTAGCACAAAACCCTTGAAGCCAGTTTTGAAACTGCTTCACTTTTGATAGCTTCCAGCGTACGCTCCATAAGCGCTAGAGGCTGTTTTGACCATGGTTCTGCACACCACTGTCTCGTCCCATGGCCGCTGCCACCAGGCGCTGGGTGTAAGGGTGCTGGGGCGCGTCCAGCACTTCAAACACAGGGCCGTTTTCCACAATCTCGCCGTCCTTCATCACCAGCACCTGGTGCGCCATGGCGCGGATGACTTCCATGTCGTGCGTGATCAGCAGGTAGCTCAAACCCTTTTCGCGCTGCAGGCGCTGCAAGA
>JAGOCN010000465.1 GCA_017998735.1 Giesbergeria sp. | reverse complement strand
CTCGCAGTCAAAGCCAAGCGGCTGCAGGCGGTCGACCAGCATCTGCAGGCAACCGGCGTCGTCGGGCGTGACGGACGGGCATGCAATGAGTTGTCTGGCCAGGAGCAGGGTAGGGGACATGGAAGCAGGAAGAAAAAATCAAAAAGGACACAACGAATGGCGGGTGCCGGGGCAAACGCTGCAGCGAAAAGGGCCGTGCCTGTGTCAGGCGGTGTATTTCACGTCCAGAACGATTTCGGTGAAAGAGGGGCCGTCGTCTGCAGTGCTGTCATCCTGGCCTTCGTGCGCACCGTCTGCGCCGGACTGCTTGGCGAAATTGTTTTGCAGACGCCACATCAGGTTGGTTGGCGAATCGGCATGGGCCAGCCCTTCCTTGCGGTCGATGCAGTTTTCCGTGATCAGGCGTGCCAGGTCCTGCTCGAAGGTTTGCGAGCCGTCGGCCATGGAGTTTTCCATCGCTTCCCGTATGCCCGAAAAATCGCTGTGCTCGATCATTTCCGACACCAGCTTGGTATTGAGCAGCACTTCCACTGCCGCCATGCGCGCACCGTCCTTGCTGCGCACCAGACGCTGCGAGACGATGGACTTGAGGGCAGAGGCGAGGTCGCCAAGCATGGTGGCGCGCACTTCGACCGGGTAGAAACTCAGAATGCGGTTGAGTGCCTGGTAGCTGTTGTTGGCGTGCAGCGTGGCCAGGCACAGGTGGCCCGACTGGGCATAGGCCAGCGCTGCAGACATGGTTTCCCGGTCGCGAATTTCACCAATCAATATGACATCGGGCGCCTGGCGCAGCGCGTTTTTCAGCGCCGTCTGCAGCGACTGCGTGTCGGTGCCCACTTCGCGCTGGTTGATGATCGATTTCTTGTTGCGAAACTGGTATTCGATCGGGTCTTCGATGGTCAGCACATGGCCCGTGGTGCGGTGGTTGCGCCGGTCGATCATGGCCGCCAGCGTGGTGCTTTTGCCCGAACCGGTGGAGCCCACCACCAGAATGAGCCCGCGTTTTTCCAGAATCATCTCGCCCAGCACCGGGGGCAGCCCCAGGCTGTCGAGATCGGGAATGTCCTGGGTGATGAACCGGACCACCACGGCAAAGGTGCCGCGCTGGCGCATGGCGCTGATGCGAAAACGCCCTACGCCCGCCATGGGAATGCCCATGTTCAGTTCACCGGTTTCTTCCAGCTCCTCGATGCGGGCCGGAGGCACCACCTCGGCCAGCAGGCTGCGCGGCGCATCGGGCGGCAGCACCTGGTTGTTGATGGGCAGACATTCGCCATTGATGCGGATCAGTGCCGGCGCATTGGCCGAAAGGTACACATCAGAAGCCTTTTTTTCGGCCATCAGGCGCAGGATGCGCTCCATCATGCTCATGCTTGTTCCTGGAAAAAGTGAAGAAAGACAGGGAAAAACCGCAGCAAGGTGTGAAAGCCCTGTGCCGGTCGGGTGGGTTCAGGCACGCAGCAGGTCGTTCAGGCTGGTGGAAGAGCGCGTCTTGGCATCGACTTTCTTGACGATGATGGCGGCGTACATGCTGTATTTGCCGCCTTCCTTGGGCAGACTGCCGCTGATGACCACCGAGCCTGCCGGCACGCGGCCATAGGTGATTTCGCCCGTGGCGCGGTCGTAGATGGGGGTGCTCTGGCCCAGGTACACGCCCATGCTGATGACCGAGTTTTCTTCCACGACCACGCCCTCGACCACCTCCGAGCGTGCGCCGATGAAGCAGTTGTCTTCGATGATGGTCGGGCCGGCCTGCAGGGGTTCGAGCACCCCGCCCAGTCCCACGCCGCCCGACAGGTGCACATGCTTGCCCACCTGCGCGCACGAACCCACCGTGGCCCAGGTGTCGACCATGGTGCCTTCGCCCACATAGGCGCCGATGTTCACAAAGCTGGGCATCAGGATGGCGCCCGGCGCAATGAAGCTGCCACGCCGCGCCACCGCTGGCGGCACCACGCGCACACCGGTGGCTGCCATTTCCTCGGCGCTCAGGTGACCGAACTTGGTCGGCACCTTGTCGTAAAAACCCAGGTCGCCGGCCTGCACCAGCGCGTTGTCATGCAGTCGAAACGACAGCAGCACGGCCTTCTTGATCCACTGGTGCACGGTCCATTGGCCGACTGCCTGGCGTGTGGCCACGCGCAGGCGACCACAGTTCAATTCTTCAATGACATGGTCGACCGCTTCGCGCAGTTCGGCAGGCGCATGGGAAGGAGAAAAATCGGTGCGTTGCTCCCAGGCGGCATCGATGGTGCTTTGCAAAGCTGAAGTCATGGAACAGAAGGGGGTAGGGGGGACAAGGAAGGGGGCAATGCCGGGGTGCTGAAGGAAGGTTTGCCAGCGTGCCCATGGCCGCGAATGAACTGGGCAATGCGCTGGGCTGCCTGCACGCATTCCTCCGTGCCAGCCACCAACGCCATGCGAATGCGCTGCGCGCCAGGGTTGGCGCCGGCAAATTCGCGCGCCAGAAAGCTGCCCGGCAAAACCGTCACATTGTATTGGGCAAGCAGCTGCCGGGCGAATTGCGTGTCGCTCATGCCAAGGGCGTCCGGAATGCGCGCCCACAGGTAAAAGCCTGCATCGGGCAGGGCCACGTCCAGCACCGGT
>JAGOCN010000464.1 GCA_017998735.1 Giesbergeria sp. | reverse complement strand
GCGCCAAAGCGGTTCTTGATGGCGCGCACCAGACGAAACTGGCTGTGCGTGTCGCCCTCGAAGTACAGCACCGTGTCCACCATGTGCTCCAGCACACGCGGGCCGGCCAGCGCGCCTTCCTTGGTGACATGGCCGACCAGCACGATGGCCACGCCCGAGCGCTTGGCCATGCGCGTCAGGTGCGCAGCACATTCGCGCACCTGCGCCACCGAGCCGGGTGCCGAAGTGAGCTGGTCGGAATACACCGTCTGGATCGAGTCGATGACCGCCACGGCAGGCTGCGTGGTCTCCAGCGTGGCGAGGATTTTTTCCAGCTGGATTTCGGCCAGCACGTTGACCTGGCTCTGATGAAGGCCCAGCCGGCGCGAGCGCAGCGCAATCTGCGCGCCGCTTTCCTCACCGGTCACATACAGCGTCGGCAGGCCGGCGCGCTGCAGGGCGTCCAGCGCCTGCAGCAGCAATGTGGACTTGCCGATGCCGGGGTCGCCGCCGATCAGCACCACGCCGCCCTCGACAATGCCGCCGCCCAGCACACGGTCCAGCTCGTCAATGCCGCTGGGGGTGCGTTCGATGTCGGTGGCCTCGATGGCGGCCAGCGGCATGACCGGCTGCGCCAGCGCCAGGCCCACATGCTGGCCGGCGCTGTAGCGGTGGCGCGCCCCGCCGGACGCCTCGGCCACGCCCTCGACCAGCGTGTTCCAGGCCTGGCAGTGCGGGCACTTGCCCAGCCACTTGGGGCTGGTGCCGCCGCATTCGGAGCAGGTGTAGGTGGTTTTTTCTCTGGACATGGACGCACACGCTTTCGCTGGCCGGCTTTTGCTGGTCGGGCCGCTCTGCCGCACAGCGCGTGGACAGCCACAGGCAGCGGCCGGGCAGCACGGCCTGGCTTGGCCTGTGCTGCCGGAGCGGCTGCACGCCCTGCCCGCAGGCCGGAAAACCGGAAAAGAAAAAAAAGAAAACCCGGGCACCGCCGCACAGCGGCCATGCCCGGGCATGCACCTCGGTCAGGCGGCTGCCGCGAGCCAGTAACCGGAGTTGAAGGGGCTGCTCATGCGCAGCGCCAGTGGAGATACATCGACCAGCTTGTCGGTCGGCATTTTCTCGTCGGCGGAGCCGCCGACCTCAATGCCCTGGACCGGTGCCTGGGGATTCTGGAGTGCCTCGGTTGCCCGTTCTGCCTGGCTGTTGGATGCAGAACGGGCTACAGAAAAGAATAGAAACAGCGGAACGCAATCTTGCGGTCGCTCCAGTAGTCGGCGGTGTCGCGGAACACGTCGAGCAGCTGCTCGCGCGCTTCCTTGTCGAACTTGACCGTGGCTGGAATGTGCTCCAGCACCACGATGAAGCCGGGCTGCGGGCCCGACTTGTGCAACGGGTCGGTCATGCAGTCCGACAGCGCATCGAAGTTCTTGCCAAAGTGCGCCGGCAGCATGAACTGCTGGGCAATCAGGTCGAGCACGTCCTGCTTGGTCTGGGCATGGGCGAGGTTGGCGTAGAGGAAATGTTGCCCCAGCGCGGCGGCCGCATCCTGCAGGTCATGCACGCGGTGGGCGCGGATGGACTGCACGATGTTGGCACGCACACCGCGCAGCGGGGCATCGGTTTCCTTACGAAGTGGTGTGTCCATCTCCGTGTCTCTTTCTATTGAAGTACAAAAATCGGTGCTGCTGCCACGGCTTCCGTGCAGCGGCGCGCGCAGGTGCACAGCCGCAGTTGGCAGTGGGAAGTGGAAGGAAGCAAGGGTCATTCGGTGATCTGGCGAAAGCTGTTGTAGTGGTCGGCTGTGTAGTAACAAGCATCCGGAATGCGCGGCTGGCCGCCGCATACAATGCGGCGCGTGCCCCGGTGGCGAACACCCGGGGTGTCCACGGTGTATTCCCGGTAGTAACCTCTTTTGTAGGCGGGCAGCAAGCGCTCGCGGTTGCCAAAGACAGTGCCGTCCTTGTCGTGCGGAAACGGCCCGCCCTGGCGTATCAGTGCATAGGTGAACCGGCCCTGGAGCGGCAATTGCGCAACGGCAATGGTGGCAGGCGCGGGGGCAAAAAAAACAGACTGTCTCGCATCTGCCAGCACTGGCACCGACACGACAACAGCCCCCAGAATCCCCGCAAACCCTGCCTTGCACGCCTTGGCGGCGATGGCCTTCAGCATTCCATGCACCTTTCAGAAACTACGGGTTAACCCGAAATTTCAAGGCGCTAGTGTGACCCAATCCCCCTGAAAACGCAAGCGCCTGCCCGACATGGGGACAGGCGCTTGCAAAGGCGCGCATTGCACGCGCCCTGGGAAGGGGTTTGCGCCACAAGGGGCGCGCTGCTTCAGCGTGGCACGTTGGCGTCGGCCACCGTCAGGGCGGTCATGTTGACGATGCGGCGCACGGTGGCGCTCGGGGTCAAGATGTGCACCGGCCGGGCCGCGCCCAGCAGCACCGGGCCGATGGCGATGTTGCCGCCGGCCGCCGTCTTGAGCAGGTTGTAGGAGATGTTGGCCGCATCGATGTTGGGCAGCACCAGCAGGTTGGCATCGCCCGCCAGCGTGCTGCGCGGCATCAGCTGCAGGCGCGCTTTGCCGTCCAGCGCCACGTCGCCGTGCATCTCGCCGTCCACTT
>JAGOCN010000463.1 GCA_017998735.1 Giesbergeria sp. | reverse complement strand
TGCTGCCGTTCACCAGCGGGCTGTCGAACTGGTACTGCGTGGCGTGCAGCTGCAGGCGCGGCGTGATGAACCCTGCCGGCGCCAAAAACGGCCGGCTGACCTGCGCCACCGCGTAGCTGCGCGTGGCATTGGGCTGGCCGGTGCGAAAGCGGTCGGCCTGAAAGTGCGTGGAATCGAGGTCCACGCTGGCGTCCAGCCCGCCGGGCAGCACGCTGGGGGCATAGCGCCAGTGCAATTGCGGCATGCGGTCGTAGGGCGGCACGATGGGCGCCAGCGGGTCCTGCAGCGTTTGCCATTTGAGGGTGCGCAGCTGCGCCGACATGTCGCCGCTGGCCCAGTTCAGGGTGGCATCGCCCGGCAGCAGGCGCTGCGTGAGCGTGTCCAGCCGGCTGGTGACACCGCGCGTGTTGAAGTCGCGCCAGTAGTTGTCGTCGCTCACCCGGTTGAGGTTGATGTTCAGCCCCAGCCCGCCAATGGGCGAGGGCACCAGCGCGCTGTGCTGCAGCGCGACACTCCAGCGCATGCGCTCGCGCAGGCTGTCGGTGGGCATCACGTCGGCGCGCACCATGCCCTGGTAGCCCGGTTCAAGGTAGCGGAACTCGCCGCCCAGGTTCAGGCCGCGCTTGGACAGGATGGCCGCGTGCACGGTGGCGTCGCGGTTGGGCGCAATGTTCCAGTAATAGGGCTGGTCGTACTGCACGCCGTTCAGGCTGTCGAGGCCCACGGTGGGCGGCAGCAGGCCCGACTTGCGCTTGTCCGACAGCGGAAACGTCATGTAGGGCACCGGCAAGATCGGCACGCCCTGGAATTCCAGCACGCCGCCGCTGGCCGAACCCACCTCTTCTTCCTTGTCCAGCCGAATGGTCTTGGCGCGCAGGATCCAGGCCGGTTTCCAGGTGCTCTCGTCGCCGCGCTCGCAGGTGGTGTAGGTGGCGTCGTGCACCACGGAGCGGTCGCGGTCGATGAAGTCCACGCGCGCGGCTTCGCCATGCGCGTCGTTTTGCAGCAGGCGGTAGCGCACGTCGGTAAAAAAGCCGTTGAAGGCATTGACATACAGCTCCAGCGCCGAGCCCTCGTACACATTGCCTTCGCGGTTGATGCGCACCTGGCCCTGCGCCTTGGCCAGGTCGTCGGGCACGTTGTATTCCATCCGGTTGGCGCGGATCACGGTGTCGGCGCGGCGCAGCTCGGCATTGCCCTCCACCACAGTCTGCACGTCCGACTGGCCGGTGATGCGCTCGCCCATCACAAAGATCGGCATTTGCGCACGCGCCGCGCTGGGCAGGGCCTCGGGCAGCATCGGGCTGGCGCGCAGCACCAGCGGCGCCGGCGCAGGCACAGGGCGCACAGGCGCAGGCGGTGCAGCGCCGGGCGCGCCCTGGGGCTGGGCCAGCAGCGCCAGCGGCAGGCCGCACAGCAGGCCGGCGGCCAGCTGGGCCAGCACCGTGCGCGGGGTGGCAGGGGCGGCCTGCACACGGCCCAGGGGGCGGCGGGCACGGGGCCTGGCGGTCAGGGCAAAGGGGCGGCGGTGCAGGTCGGGCAAGGGGATCGGTCCATGGAGTGGGCGGGCAGCAGGTGCAGCGCAGGCATGCAGTGTGTCTGCCGGCCACCCCGGCCGGGCAGGCCGGGTTTGTAAAATCGGATTATCCATGAGCCACCCTGCCCCCCCCAACCCCGTTTCTGTCCCTGGCGCGCTGCCCGCCGCCATGCCCGCTGCCGCCAGCGCCCCGGCCGCCGCCGTGGACTGGCCCGACGCAGCCCGCCGCGCTGCCTTTGAAGCCTGGCTGGCGCCGCTGGTGCCCTTGCACGGCCTGCAGCCGGCCAGCCTGCGACAGGCGTCCAGCGATGCCAGCTTTCGCCGCTACCTGCGCATCGACAGCAGCAGCCACGGCAGCAGTGCGCCGGCGGGCAGCTGCATCGTGATGGACGCGCCGCCCGGCCAGGAGCCGTGCGATTCGTTTGTGCAGGTGCAGGCGCTGCTGCAGCAGGCCGGGCTGAAGGTGCCCGACATCCTGGCCTGGGACGCGGCGCACGGCTTCATGCTGCTGAGCGACCTGGGCACGCAGACCGTCATTGAAATGCTCGACCCCGCCCGCCCGCAGGACGCCTATGCCTGGTACCAGCAGGCCACCGACACGCTTTTGCAATGGCAGCTGGCGTCCCGCCCCGGCGTGCTGCCGCCGTACGACGAAGCGCTGCTGCGCCGCGAACTGGCGCTGTTTCCCGACTGGTATGTGGCCAGACACCGCGGCATTGCGCTGAGCGACCCGCAGCGCGCCGTGCTCGACAGCGCCTTCAACCACATCGTGGCGCACAACCTGCAGGCGCCCAGCGTGTTCGTGCACCGCGATTACATGATGCGCAACCTGATGGTGCCGCAGCAGCCGGGCGGGCCACTGGGTGTGCTGGATTTTCAGGACGCGGTGTACGGCCCCATCACCTACGACATTGCCAGCCTGCTGCGCGATGCCTTCATCAGCTGGGACGAGGCTTTTGTCATCGACATTACCGTGCGTTACTGGGAAAAGGCGCGCAAGGCCGGTCTGCTGGGCGCAGGCAGCGCCACCGGCTGGGGCAGCGACTTTGGCGAGTTCTACCGCAGCGTCGAG
>JAGOCN010000462.1 GCA_017998735.1 Giesbergeria sp. | reverse complement strand
GTCAACGCGGTGGCGCCCGGCCCGGTGTGGACACCGCTCAACCCGGCCGACCAGTCGCCCGAGGACATTGCCGAATTTGGCCAAAAGACCGACCTGGGCCGCCCGGCGCAGCCCGAAGAGCTGTCGCCCGCCTGTGTGTTTCTGGCCGCGCCGTGCTGCTCCAGTTACATCACCGGCATGGTGCTGCCGATCACCGGCAGCGCGGGCGACGGGGACTGAAGCACGGCGCAGGGGCCGGGCTGTCGCCGTGCTGGCGGGGTGCCTGCCACAGCTTTTCTGCACCGTTCAGAGTGCAGGGCGCCCGTGGCGCACCTTTGACGCGATTTCAATTTGCTATCAAAAGATGAGCTGGTTGCGCAGTCTGTACCTGCGCTGGAGGCACTTTTCGCTCTATTTTTTGAACACAAACCAGAGCAGCCTGGAATCAACTTCTAAAGCAGCTGCCAAAGAGAAAGAAACAAAAAAAGCGGCTGCATTGGCCGCCTTGGCTGTGCACATTCACCAGCGCGGCGCGCTGTCAGTCCAGCCGCGCCGGCACTTCGCGCCACTGGCCCGGCGCCAGACCGTCCAGCCGCCACGGACCGATGGCCACCCGCACCAGGCGCAGCGTGGGCAGACCGACAGCGGCGGTCATGCGGCGCACCTGGCGGTTGCGGCCTTCGCGGATGGTCAGCTCCAGCCAGTGCGTGGGAATGCTCTGGCGAAAGCGCACCGGCGGATGGCGTGGCCACAGATCGGGCGGTGGCGCCAGCAGGCGCGCTTCGGCGGGCAATGTCACGCCATCGTTCAGCAGCACGCCGCGCTGCAATTGCTGCAGCTGCTCTGCGCTGGGCGTGCCTTCCACCTGCACCCAGTACGTCTTGGCCAGTTTGTGGCGCGGGTCGGCAATGCGCGCCTGCAGGGCGCCGTCGTTGGTCAGCAGCAGCAGGCCCTCGCTGTCGCGGTCCAGCCGGCCGGCGGGGTAGACGCCGGGCAGGTCCACAAAGTCCTTGAGGGTGGCGCGGCCGGCGCCGTCGCTGAACTGCGTCAGCACATCAAACGGCTTGTTCAGCAGCAGCAGGCGCGGGGTGGCGGGCGGCGCTGCAGCCACGCGGCGCGGTGCCGGGCGAGCGGGCAACTTTGGTTTGCCATGCAGGGAAGGGCGTGCAGCCATGGCGAATGCCTGAAATTGCAGGGGTGCCGCAAGCCTGCGAGAAGCAGGGTTCAGAACTCGCGGTTGTCGATCAGCCGCGTGCTGCCCAGGCGCGCCGCGCCCAGCGCCACCAGGCTGCCGGCGCCGTCGCCCGGCTGCGGCGGCTGCAGGTCGCTGCGCCGGCGCACGGTCAGGTAGTCGGGCTGCCAGCCGTGTGCGGCCAGCGCGGCGCAGGCCTGCGCCTCCAGCGCCGGCAATTGCGCAGGCAGGGCGCCGGCATGGGCAGCGGCAACCGCGCCATCGGCCAGCGTGCGCAGTGCCAGCGCCAGCTGCACGGCTTCGGCGCGTTCGGCTTCGCTCAGGTAGCCATTGCGCGAACTCAGTGCCAGCCCGTCGGGGGCGCGCTGCGTGTCGCTGGCCACCAGGTCAATCGGCAGCGCAAACTGCTCTGCCATGCGGCGCAGCACCATCAGCTGCTGGTAGTCCTTCTGGCCAAACACCGCCACGCCGCGGGCCTTGCCGGCAAACACAGCGTTGAACAGTTTCAGCACCACGGTGCACACGCCGGTGAAAAAGCCGGGCCGAAACTGCCCTTCCAGAATGTCGGCCAGCAGCGGGTCGGGCTGCAGCTTGAAGGTTTGCGGCTCGGGGTACAGGTCGTGTTCGCGCGGGGCAAACAGCACATCGCAGCCGGCGGCCTGCAGCTGCGCGCAGTCGGTATCCCAGGTGCGCGGGTAGCTGTCAAAGTCCTCGTGCGGCAAAAACTGCAGGCGGTTGACAAAGATGCTGGCCACCAGCGCATCGCCCAGCGGTTTGGCCTGCCGCACCAGCGCCAGGTGGCCAGCGTGCAGGTTGCCCATGGTGGGCACAAAGGCGGGCTGGTCAAAACCGGCCAGCGCAGCGCGCAGTTCGGGAATGGTGTGGGCGATGTGCATACGGCAAGGCGAAGGGTGAAAGACGAAAAAGAAAAGAAGTCAGCGCATCAAAAATGATAGCTGCTGGCGCAGGCTGGGAAAGCGCTGGAGGCCAAAAACACTGTAAATCTGCAGCGGTGCAAATTCAGGTTCTGGCGCTGGTGTGCAGCCGCTGAAACCGGGCAGGTGCCCGCTGCCTGGCCCGCTACCAGGCATGCACCGCGTTGTCCGGAAAGCGCCCTTGCTTGACGGCCTGCACATAGGCTTCCATGGCGCCGCGCACGCTGCCCGCGTCGTGCATGAAGTTGTGTACGAAGCGCGCCATCCTGCCCAGGTTCATGCCCAGCATGTCGTGCAGCACCAGCACCTGGCCGGCAGTGCCGCTGCCGGCGCCGATGCCGATGGTGGGGCAGTGCGCCAGCTCGCCGGTCAGCTCGGCGGCCAGCTGCGCTGGCACCATCTCCAGCACCAGCATGGCGGCGCCGGCGTCCTGCAGTTCGCGCGCCTGGCGGCGCAGGGTTTGCGCCGACTGGTCGGTTTTGCCCTGCACCCGGTAGCCGCCCAGGGCGTGCAC
>JAGOCN010000461.1 GCA_017998735.1 Giesbergeria sp. | reverse complement strand
GCCCGGCACTGCAGCTTCCCCCCGCGCTGCCCCGGTGGCGGTTGCGGGTGCGGTTTATGATGTTGGTGCGGGTGCGGGTGTTGCAACCATGGCCCCGGCATCGTTTCCTGTGACGTGAGCCGGGCGGCCCTCGCACGGTTTGTCCATCGCTTACCCTGCTTCACCTGATTCGTCCGCTTTACCTGCCTTAAGGAGCCTCTGCATAACCCCAATTTCCGACAAATTCGCGCTTGTAACTTGTTGATTTAATTGGGTGGGGAAAGCAGAAAAAGAGGTTATGCAGAGGATCCTTAACCGCTTTAACCGCCTTGCCGGCTTGCCGGCTTGACCCGATTGCATGTCCATTTCCACCCCCTTTTCTCCTTCCGCGCCTTCCATCACCGTGTTTGTGGTGGACGACCACACCCTGTTTCGCCGGGGCCTGATTGCCCTGCTGCAGCAGTACGACGGGCTGGAAGTGGTGGGCGAGGCCGGTGACGCGGCCGAGGCGCTGCGCCTGGTGCCGGCGCTGCAGCCGCACATCGTGCTGCTGGACAACCACCTGCCCGGCGTGGCCGGCATCGACGCCGTGAAAGACCTGCGCCGCCTGGCGCCGCACACCCGGGTGCTGATGCTGACCGTCAGCGAAGACGAGAACGACCTGGCCGCCGCGCTGCGCAACGGCGCCCAGGGCTACCTGCTCAAGTCGATCGACGGCGATGTGCTGGCCGATGCCATCCGCCGCGCCATGGGCGGCGAGCCGGTGGTCAGCCTGGAACTGATGGGCAAGCTGGTGCAGGCCTTTCAGGCGCAGGACGGGTTGCCGCCCCTGCCGGCGGCAAACACGGCAGGGGCCGCAGCCGCAGCAAGGGCCGCAGCCACACCGGCAAGGGCGGCACCCGGCATGGCGCAGCGCAGCACCCCCGGCGAACCGGACCCGGCCCCCGCCCTGACGCCGCGCGAGGAAGACGTGCTGCGCGAAATTGCCCGCGGCGCCAGCAACAAGGAAATCGCCCGCACCCTCGACATCGCCGAAACCACGGTGAAGATCCATGTGCAGCACATCCTGCGCAAGCTCGAACTGAGCTCGCGCGTGCAGGCCGCCGTCTACGCCGCCGACCGCCAGCGCCACGCCTAGCGCGTAGCGCCTGGCAAAGCGCCTGGCAAAGTGCCCTGGGGCGCGGCAAGGGCGGGTCGCTGGCTGCCGCGCTGCCTTTGCCTTTCGCCTGTGGCCCTTTGCAGCCACTGCACTGCAGGCACACGGTTTTGGATCAAAAGCGCCTCCAACCCAGGCGCAGCCTGCGCCAGCAGCTCCTCTTTCAATAGCAAAATCGAAGCTGCTGCAGACACGCTGCAAACGTGCCGCAAGCCGGTCGGGGCGCCAAGGCTGCTAGTTCTTTGGGACTACGCCCAGGGTTTGGCCCTAGTTCCTTTGCCTTGGCCTGTATGGCCCACCCGAAGGATGGGCAAGCCCGGCCCGCCGCCCGACGATACCTCTACAACTCAAAGAGGTACCGCGAATGGCAAGAACTCCGCTGTCTGTGGGAGAAAGTCCCGAACGCACCCGGCAGGCCTGGTCGGTGCTGATCGTCAGCACGCTGGCGTTCACCGTGTGCTTCATGGTCTGGATGATGTTTGGCGTCATCGGCATTCCACTCAAAAAGCTGCTGAACCTCAGCTCCACCCAGTTCGGCCTGCTGACGGCCATGCCGGTGCTGACCGGCTCGCTGATCCGCGTGCCGCTTGGCATCTGGACCGACAAGTACGGCGGCCGCATCGTGATGACCGTGCTGATGGCCGTCACCGTGCCGGCCATCTGGATGATGGGCTACGCCACCGAGTACTGGCACTTTCTGACCATCGGTGTGTTTGTCGGCCTGGCAGGCGGCTCGTTTTCGGTCGGCACGCCCTATGTGGCGCGCTGGTTTCCGAAAAACCGCCAGGGCACGGCCATGGGCATCTACGGCGCCGGCAACTCGGGCGCGGCGGTGAACAAGTTTGTTGCCCCGGTGCTGCTGGTGGCCTTTGGCTGGACCATGGTGCCGCATGTGTATGCGGCCATCATGCTCGGCACGCTGGTGCTGTTCTGGCTTTTCAGCTACAGCGACCCGGCGCACCTGGTGTCCAGCAACGTCAAGTTTTCCGACCAGCTCAAGTCGCTCAAGGACCCGCGCGTGCTCAAGTACTGCCAGTACTACAGCATCGTGTTTGGCGGCTATGTGGCGCTGTCGCTCTGGATGGTGCAGTACTACGTGGGCGAATACGGCCTGGACATCCGCGTCGCAGCGCTGCTGGCGGCATGCTTTTCACTGCCCGGCGGCGTGCTGCGCGCCATTGGCGGGTGGCTTTCTGACAAGTACGGCGCGCACAGCGTCACCTGGTGGGTGATGTGGGTCAGCTGGATCTGCCTGTTCCTGCTCAGCTACCCGCAAACCGAATTCACCATCCTGACCGTGGATGGCAACCGCACCTTCCACTTCGGCCTGAACGTGTATGCGTTCACCGGGCTGATGTTCATCCTCGGCATTGCCTTTGCCTTTGGCAAGGCCAGCGTCTTCAAGTACATCAGCGACGACTACCCCACCAACATCGGCGCCATCAGCGGCATCGTCGGGCTGGCCGGCGGCATGGGCGGCTTTCTGCT
>JAGOCN010000460.1 GCA_017998735.1 Giesbergeria sp. | reverse complement strand
CGCCGCTGTGGATGCTGGCAGGCGCCCTGCTGGCGGCCGGGCTGGGCCCGCGCGCCCGCGCCGGCGTGGCGCGCTGGAACGCGCACGGCATCACCGGCCTGCTGTATGCCGCGCTGGTGCTGGCGCTTTTGATGGTGCCGCGCGTGCTGGACCTGGCACTGGTCAGCCCGGCGGTGGAGGCCGCCAAGTGCGCCGCCCTGGTGCTGGCCGGCGCAGCGCTGCGCCTGTCCTGGCGCCCGGCCGGGCTGGTGGTGCAAGGGTTCTTTCTGGGCAATGTGCTGCCCATGACCGCCGTGGTGGGGCAGCTGTACATCGATTCGCCCACACGCGTCTGCAACGCCTACCTGCTGGACGACCAGGACCGGCTGGGCCAGTGGCTGGTCACCATTGCCGCCGCGCTGGCCGTGCTCTGGCTGGTGCAGGCCCTGTGGCGTGCAGCGCGCAGCGACGCTGCAGTAACTGAAGAGGCTGCAGGCAATGCAGCAGCACCGGTGCGGTAGGCGCTGCTGCCATTGCAGATACCTGCTGGCGCTGCTTTGAGAACAACATTCTGCTATTGAAAAAATAGCTGCTGGCGCAGTCCCTGACTGCGCTGGAGGCCATTTTGACCACAAATAAAACTGTGCAGCCGCTGCCAAGTTGCAACCCCGGTAACTTGGCAGCACCGCAGCACCGCAGCACCGCAGCACCCCAGCGCTTCAGACCACGCGGCGCAGCCGCACCGGTGCGCGTGCGTTTCGGGTGCGGCCAAACAGGTCCTTGGGGTCGCCGTCGGTGGGCACCAGTTCAATGTCGTGCCCCACGCCGCGCTCCAGCGCCAGCTGGTGCAGCACCTGCAGCGCAGAAAAGTCTTCCAGCGCAAACCCCACCGAGTCGAACACTGTCACCTGCTGCGCGCTGGTGCGCCCCGGTGCCCGGCCGGCAAGCACGCGCCACAGTTCGGTGACCGGGTGGTCGGCCGGCAGCTGCTGGATTTCGCCCTCGCTGCGCGTTTGCGCCTCGTACTCGACAAAAATGCCGGCGCCGCGCAGCACATCGGCATGCAGCTCGGTCTTGCCGGGGCAGTCGCCGCCAATCGCGTTCAGGTGCATGCCGGGCCGCACCATGGCCGGTGTGAGGACGGTGGCGCGCGCCTTGTCGGCGGTGGCCGTGGTCACGATGTCGGCGCCGCGCACGGCTTCCAGCACCGAGCCGGCACGCTCCACGCGCAGGCCGGGCGCGGCTTCGGCCAGGTTGCGCACCAGCCGGTCGGTGGCGGCGCGGTCCACGTCAAACACGCACAGCTCGGCAATGTCCATGCCGTGGTGGAACGCCAGCGCCTGGAATTCCCCCTGCGCCCCGTTGCCGATCAGTGCCATGCGCCAGCTGCTGGGCCGCGCCAGCGCACGCGCCGCCACCAGCGACATGGCGGCGGTGCGCAGCGCGGTGGTCAGCGTCAGCTCGGCCAGCAGCAGCGGGCAGCCGGTGTCCACCTCGGCCAGCACGCCAAACGCCATCACGGTGGGCAGGCCCAGCGCCGGGTTGCCAGGGTGGCCGTTGACGTACTTGAAGCTGTAGTGGGTGGCGTCCGCAATCGGCATCAGCTCGATCACGCCGAGCGCGCTGTGGCTGGCCGTGCGCGCCGACTTGTCAAACTCCGGCCAGCGGGCAAAGTCGGCGGCAATGCGAGCGGCCAGCAGTTCCAGAAAACGGGCCACGCCTACGCCGTGCACCAGGCGGGCGAGGGTGGGCAGGTCGATCAGGCGGGTCATGGGGATGCCTCCTTGCGGTTGGCCCCATTGTGAAAGCCGTTGCGCACCAGCACCAGCCCTTGGACGGCCCGGCTGCCAGCTGCCATCAGCTGTTTGCCATTTGCCGTTTGCCTGCTCACCCTGGTTGGCTGGCTGGCGCCAATGAAGCAGTCAAGCCGGACCGGGCCAAGCCAAGCCAAGCCAGAGCGCACGAACGCGCATTCCACAACGCCAGCAAGTCGCACCGCCTGCGCTGTGCAAACTTGAAATTTCAAATTTCATAGCTGCTGGCGCAGGCAGTGCATGGCTTTGAGAGGGTTTTACAACTCAAAAGCTTTACAGCCATGCGCCAGCAGCTATTGTTTTTGAAGCATCACCTGCTGCGCGCAGACAGGATGGCCTGCGCCAGTTCCACAAAGCCGGCCCCGCGCTCGCCCTGCGTCACATAGCGCGGCAAGTGCACCAGCTGCGCCGCAAAGCGCGCAATGTTGGCCACGCCCACGCTGTGCGCAAAGTGCTGGAACATCACCTGGTCATTAGTGGAGTCGCCCACATACACCCAGCGGTCGGTCTCGTGCTCCAGCGCCCGCCCGAACAGCGTGCGCACGATCCAGCGCGCGCCTTCCCACTTGTCGTGCGTGCCAAACCAGCCGTTGATGTGGATGGAGCTCACCGTGGCGTTCATGCCGGCAGCGCGCATGAGCTGCACGCACTGGTCGATCTGCGCCTGCGCAAGCTGCGTGAATTCGCTGTGGTCAATGGCAATGTCGGTTTCGCGCCCCGGCGAATCGGTGGCGCGCCGTGCGCCCGGCACCGTGGCTTCAATCTGCGCCAGCACCTGCTGCATGCGCGCAAAGTTGGCGCTGCGCGTGGCACCGTCCTGCTGGTATATTTTTGACA
>JAGOCN010000459.1 GCA_017998735.1 Giesbergeria sp. | reverse complement strand
CACCAGCGCGTCCAGCGCCGGGCGGGCTGCGGCCGCGTTGGGGTGGTTGACCAGCGCCACCAGCACCTGGCGCTGGCCGTCGTCGCCATGCACATAGCCGGCCAGTGCCAGCACGCCCTGCAGGCTGCCGGTCTTGAGGTGCGCGCGGCCGGCGCTCTGGCCGCTGGCCAGCCGGCTGCGGCGCAGCGTGCCGTCGATGCCGGCAATCGGCAGCGACGCCAGCAGCTCGGGCATCACCGGCGTCGCCCAGGCGGCCTGCAGCATGCGCCCCAAGGCCTGTGCGCTGGTGCGGGCATCCCGGCTCAGACCGGAGCCGTTGTCCACGCCGGGCAGCTCCGTGCCGCCGCCGACGCGCGCCGTCCACCACTGCTGCAGCACGGCGCGGGCCTGCTCCGCCGTGGCAGGGGCCGATGCGGCGCCGGGCGCCTCGGCACGCGGCTGCATGCCCAGCGTCAGAAACAGCTGCTGCGCCATGACGTTGTTGCTGTATTTGTTGATGCTGCGCACCACCTCGGCCAGCGGCGGGGAGGTGGCACTGAAGGCGGGCGAGAGCTGCGCCGGCACAGTGCCGGTGCGCACGCTGCCGGTGAGTTTGCCGCCCATGTCGCGCCACAGGCCTTCGATGGCGCGGGCGGCGTAGCGCGCCGGGTCGGCATAGGCCACGCTCCAGCTGCGCTCGCCGCAGGTGGCCGGGTAGCTGCCGTCAAAGCTCCAGCGCGCCGGGTCGGACAGCCCGGCCTTCAAACCGGCACGCCAGTCGCCGCAGGCGGTGCCCGCCGGGGCCAGCGGCACCTGGCGCGGCGCCTGCACGCCGGCCAGCGGCGGGTCGAACTGCAGATGCGCCACGCCGGCGGCCACATCGGGCACAAAACCCATTGCCACCGACTTGAAGTTCACCAGCAATGCGTCCGGCGCTGCGTTGTAGGGCCGCTGCGGCTCGCCGTCGAACAGCGCCGCGTCGTGCGCCGGCACGCTGAAGGCGCTGTGGTCCAGCACGATGTCGCCCACGATGACCTGCACGCCTTGGCCCTGCAGCCGGCGCAGCAGCAGCCACAGGCGCTCCAGCACCAGTGTCGGGTCGCCCTGGCCGCGCAGGTACACGTTGCCGCGCAGCGCGCCGTCCTGCACCGTGCCGTCCAGGAACACCGGCGTGCTCCAGGTGAAGGCCGGCCCGAGCAGGTCGAGCCCGGCAAAGGTGGTGACCAGCTTCATCACCGAAGCCGGGTTCATCGGCACCTCTGCGCGGTGCGACAGGCGCGGCGCGGCGCGGCCGTCCACCGGCACCACCAGCAGCGCCACCGCGTCCAGCGGCACGCGGGCGCGGGCCAGCGCGGCCTGCACGGCGGGTGGCAGGGCAGCGGCTGGCGCTACCGCATCGGACCGGGGCGTGGCCGGCACGGCAGCGGCTGCATTGGCAGAAGGTGGCGGGGCTGCCGTGGCCGGGGCCAGGGCCAGCGCAGCAGCGGCCAGCGCGGCCGCGCAAACACGGCGCGCTGACAACAGTGGCAGGGCGCGCACCGTGGCACGCTGCGAAGCAAGGGAGGGCAACATCGGCATGGCGGGCAGTTTAGTCAGCCCTGTCTGCGGCCCCAAGGGCATGGCGCGCCCACGGCCTGCACCGGTGGCGCTGCCAAAACGCCCCGGACACCGATAATCACCGGCTGCGGCGCCCCTGCCGGGTGCCTGAATTTCTTTCGCTATGAACCTGCTTGCCTTTGACACCAGCACCGACACCCTGTCCATCGCCGTGGCGCGGGGCGCCGCCGTGTGGCAGCACACCGGGCCGGGCGGCGCGCAGGCATCGGCCAGCCTGATTCCGGCCATCGTCCAGCTGCTGGAGCGCGCCGGGCTGGAGTTTGCCGGGCTGGACGCGGTTGTTTTTGGCCGGGGGCCCGGTTCGTTCACCGGCCTGCGCACCGCCTGTGCCGTGGCGCAGGGCCTGGCACTGGGCTGTGGCAGCGGGCGGGGCGTGCCGGTGCTGCCCATCGACACGCTGCTGGCCCTGGCCGAGCAGGCACGCCTGCAGCACGGCTGCACGCAGGTGGTGGCGGTGCTGGACGCGCGCATGGACGAGGTCTATGTGGCGCGCCATGCATGGCAGGCCGGCGCCTGGCACAGCCTGGACGCTGATGACAGCGCATTTGCCCTGTGCAAGCCCGAAGCGGTGCAGGTGCCGCCCGGCTGGACGCTGGCGGGCAATGCCCAGGCCGCCTATGGCGAGCGCCTGGCCCCGCAGGCCACGCAGGTGCACGCCCTGCCCACCGCTGCCGCGCTTTTGAGTCTGGCCCCCGCGCTGCTGGCCGCCGGCCACGCCGTAGCCGCCGAGCACGCCCTGCCGCTGTATGTGCGCGACAAGGTCGCCAAGACCACCGCCGAGCGCATGGCCGAACGCGACAGCAAGGCCGCAGCCGCTGCCGCCCTGGCCGCAGACACTCCCCTTGCCATCCCTCTTTCCACCGCCCTGCCCCGGCCATGAGCGCACAGCCCACCCCCCCGTTTCCCGCGTCCTGCCCCGCCACCGAGGCGCGCCTGGAGCGCTGCTCGGTGCTGCACCTGGACACCGTGATGGCGGTGGAGCAGCGCGCCTATGCCCACCCCTGGACGCGGGGCAATTTTCAGGACGCGCTGGCG
>JAGOCN010000458.1 GCA_017998735.1 Giesbergeria sp. | reverse complement strand
GTTCTGCGCAATGACCGCCAGGTCGTGCGAAATCAGCACCAGCGCCATGCCGCGCTCGGCCACCAGCGAGGCGATCAGGTCCAGAATCTGCTGCTGCAGCGTCACGTCCAGCGCAGTGGTCGGCTCGTCGGCAATCAGCAGGTCCGGCCCGCAGGCCAGCGCCATGGCAATGGTGATGCGCTGGCGCTGCCCGCCGGAGAACTGGTGCGGGTAGGCGCCCATGCGCTGCGCCGCGTCCGGCAGGCCGACGCGCTCCAGCAGCGCAATCGCTTCGCGCTCTGCTGCACGCGCGCCCAGGCCCCGGTGGCGGCGCAGGGGTTCCGCCACCTGGCGGCCAATGCGGTGCAGCGGGTTCAGCGCGGTCATCGGCTCCTGAAACACCATGCCGATGCGGTTGCCGCGCAGGCGCTGCAGTGCGGCGTCCGGCAGGCCGACCAGCTCCTGGCCGTCAAAGCGGATGCTGCCGGTGACGCTGGCGCCGTCCGGCAGCAGCCCCAGCAGCGCCAGCGCGGTCATCGACTTGCCGCAGCCCGATTCGCCAATCAGCCCCAGCGTGTCGCCGCGCTCCAGCGTGAAGCCGACGCCGCGCACCGCGCAGGCCACGCCGCGTGCGGTGGGCAGGCAGACCTGCAGGTCGGACACTTCCAGCAAGGGCATGGGCACGGTTTTCTGGGTTGGGGGCCGGGTTGGTTTCAACGCTGGCGCGCCAGGCGCGGGTCCAGCACATCGCGCAGACCATCGCCCAGCAGATTGAGCCCCAGCACCGCCAGCGCAATCGCCACGCCCGGCCACACCGCCAGCAGCGGCGCCTGGAACATCAAGGTTTGTGCCTCGGCCAGCATCCGGCCCCAGGACGGTTGCGGCGGCTGCGTGCCCAGGCCCAGGTACGACAGCGCGGCTTCGGCCAGAACGGCCATCGCGAACTGGATAGTGGCCTGCACGACCAGCATGGGTGCAATGTTGGGCAGCACATGCTCCAGCGTAATGCGCCAGCGCCCCTTGCCGCAGGCACGCGCTGCCAGCACATAGTCGCGTGCCCAGACGCCGTTGGCCGAGGCCCGCGCCACGCGCGCAAAGGTCGGGATGTTGAAAATGCCGATGGCCACGATGGCGTTCACCATGCCGGCGCCAAAGGCTGCCGTGAGCAAAATGGCCGACAAGATCGCCGGAAACGCAAAGGTGAAATCGGCCAGCCGCATCACCAGTTCTTCCACCCAGCCGCGCCGCGCCGCCGCCAGCAGGCCAAAGGCCGTGCCCAGCGTCAAGCCGATGCCGACGGCCACCACGCCCACCACAATCGTGCTGCGCGCCCCCACCAGCAAGAGCGACAGCACATCGCGGCCAAAGGCGTCGGTGCCCAGCCAGTGCTGGGCGCCAGGGCCTTGCAGCTTGCCTGGCAAATCCATGGCGTAAGGCGACCACGGCGTCCAGACCAGCGACAGCGCCGCTGCTGCCAGCAGCAGCAACACCAGCAGCGCGCCGAGTGCAAAGCTGGGGTGGCGCAGCGCCCGCCGCCAGGCGCTGTGCGGCGCAGCAGGCGCGGGCACAGCCGCTGTCACAGGCGCGCCTGGGCGGGGCAGGTCGGCGGTGCTCACAAATCGCTGGCCTGCACACGCGGGTCAATGGCGGCATACAGCACATCGACCACAAAGTTGACCACCACCACCGTGGCCGCCAGCAGCAGCACGCAGTTGCGCACCACCACCAGGTCGCGGTTGGCAATGGACTGGAAAATCAGCCGCCCCAGGCCGGGCAGGTAAAACACGTTTTCCACCACGATGGTGCCGGCCAGCAGGTTGGCAAACTGCAGCCCCATCACCGTGATGACCGGCACCATGGCGTTGCGCAGCACATGGCCCCAGAGCACGGCGCGCCGGCTCAAACCCTTTGCGCGGGCGGTGCGCACGAAATCTTCACGCAGCACGTCCAGCACCGCCGAGCGCGTGATGCGCGCCAGAATCGCCGCCTGCACCACCGCCAGCGACACCGCCGGCAGCACCAGCGACTTGAGCGCCGGCAACACGCCACCGCCGGCGTCTTCGCTCCAGCCCGGAAAACCGCCAGCAGAAAACCACTGCAGCTTGACCGAAAACAGCAGGATCAAAAGAATGGCGAACCAGAAGTTGGGTATCGCAATGCCGATCTGCGCCAGCACCATCACGCCCACGTCGCCCGCCTTGCGGTGGCGCGCCGCCGCATAGACCCCGGCGGCCAGCGCCAGCGCGGTGGTGATCGCCATCGCCATCAGCGCCAGCGGCACGGTGAGCTGCAGGCGCTCCCACACCAGTTCACTGACCGGCACGCCATAGGCATGGCTTTCGCCCATGTCACCGTGCAGCAGCCCGGCCAGCCACTGGCCGTAGCGCTGCCACGCCGGCCGGTCCAGCCCGAGCTGCGCTGCCAGTTCGGCCACCGCTTCGGGCGCTGCGTCCGGCCCCATCAGCATTTCTGCGGCATTGCCGGGCAGCACGTCCAGCACCAAAAACACCACGGCCGACGCACCCAGCAGCGTAGCGAGCAGGGTGGCAAGGCGTTTGAGAAGGAACAGGCTCATGCGTGAAGGGCTGGCAGTCTGGGGCAGGGCGGGAAGAAAAATTCAGAAAAGGCAGCGCAAAAAGCAGACGCGGTGGCGAGA
>JAGOCN010000457.1 GCA_017998735.1 Giesbergeria sp. | reverse complement strand
TGGGGCAACCGCGCCGGCCGGGTCGATACCATCGACGCCCACCGTGCCCGCGAACGGCGTGCGCCCTGACGCTGGCACGGTGGTTTTGTCTTCTTTCCGGCCTTTTTTCTTTTTCTTTTCGCTGCTGTCGCTCCATGACCCCGCCTTCTGCCGCACCTTCTGCTGCACCGCCCGCTGACCCCACCCACCCCGCCGCGCCGCCCGGCCCGTGGTGGGCGGTGTGCCTGTGCGCCGCCTGGTGCATTGCCTGCCGCGACTACCGCGCGGTGTTTGACGCGCTGGCGCTGCAGCACCCGCAGCTGCGCTTTGTGTGGGTGGACATCGAGGACGAAGAGGCCATTGCCGGCGATCTGGACGTGGAGACCTTTCCCACGCTGCTGCTGGCCGACGGCAACCACGCACGCTTTCTGGGGCCACTGCTGCCGCAGGCCGGCGTGCTGGCGCGCATGTTGGCCAGCCTGCAGGCAGCAGGGCCGGTGGCGGCGCCGGTGTCGCTGGAGGCGCAGGGCGTGTTCGAGCGCGTGCGCGCTGCCCATGCGGGCGCATGAACAAACAGGAATGCAGGCGGGCTGCAGGCCGGTGGCAGGCGGGCAGGTGTGCCGGCCTGCACTGCCCGGCAGGCAGCGCCGGGCGGCCCTTCAGACACCTTTGTCACTTCGTTTTTGATAGCTGCTGGCGCAGGCTGTGCAAGGGCTGGAGGCCTTTTTGACCTGTATTTGACCTGTATTTTTCTTGTGTTGGTTCACTGCACTGCACCGCTGCGCGGGCTGCCGGTTCCTGGAATGCTGTTGCTATTTTTTGCATAGCTGCCAGCGCAGGCTGCACAAGGGCTGGAAGCCTTTTTGGCTGTTGTGCCGCCGCCTGTGCACCTGCACTCCCTGGTGTCCACCCTTTCACGCTCCATTTCAGTCTTCCCTCCCATGCCCCTGTCCACGCCCCCCCACTGCCTGCCCTGGTTTGACCTGCCTTCTGCCCAGGCGCTGTGTACCAGCGGTGCCTGGCAGCGCGGTCTGGCGCTGCAGCGCAGCGGCCAGGTGCTGGAGCTGGAGGTCTCGCCGCTGCACGACCACTGGCTGCTGGAAGGCCGCGTGCAGGGCACGCAGCGTTACCCCTACGACGTGTCGCTGGAGCTGGCGCTGATGCCGGACGCGCAGGTGGACTATTTCCACAGCGACTGCAGCTGCCCGGTGGGCCAGCAGTGCAAGCACGGCGTGGCCCTGCTGGCACAGGCGGCGTTGGCCGCCGGGCACCAAGGCCCGGCCCTGGTGCCCGGTCAGCGCCTGCAGACACCGCAGCAGCGCCGCATGGCCTTGGCAGACCAAGAGGCCGAAGTCCGCGTGCTGCACTGGCTCGAAGCGCTGGAGCAAGCCAGGGCGCAGGCCGCAGCGCCATCGCTGCTGCCCCTGCCGGGCGAACGCCCGGAGCGGCTGGAGCAGTACCTGTACCTGGCCTCGGTGGTGACGGTGACGGCGCCACAACAGCAGGCGCCATACCTGCAGCTTGAAGCCGTGCTCTCGCGCCGCAAGGCGAACGGCGACTGGGCCAGGCCAAAGCGCATCCGCACCCCGCCGGGGCGCGGCCAGCCGGTGTACGACCGTGCCAGCGACGCCGACCGCGAGCTGCTGGCGCTGCTGCGCGTGCTGTCGCAGGCGCCCAGGCCCTACTACAGTGCCAGCCATGCCACGCCCAGCGCCACCCTGGAAGGCGCAATCGGCCTGCAGGCCCTGCAGCAGGCGGCCGGCACCGGGCGCCTGTTTGCCGAAACCGACAGCGGCGCCGTCGGCGCGCCCCTGCAGTGGGGCGACGCACTGAAACTGGACTGGCAATGGCAGCAGGCACGCGCCACTGTGGCCGGCCGCGAAGGCGCCTGGCTGCTGCAGGCCCGCCTGCCCGATGCCAGTGCCACGCTGTGCCACAACCAGCCGCCCCTGTACCTGGACGCAGCGCGCGGGCTGTGCGGCCCGGTGCAGGCGCCGGGGCTGTCGCCCGCGCAGCTGCAGCTGCTGCTGAACGCGCCGCCGCTGCCGGGCGCGGCGCTGCAGCAACACCAGGCCGCACTGCTGCAGCGCCTGGGCCCCGTGCCGCTGCCGCCCACGCTGCAGGGCATGGAGCGGCTGGCCGGCCAGGCGCCCGTGGCCCGCCTGCACCTGGCGCCCACGCCCGAGGGCAAGGTGGCCGAGCTGGGACTGGTCACCGCGCAGCTGCGCTTTGACTACCAGGGCTGCACCGGCTGGTGGCTGCGCCAGCCTTTGCAGCTGGTGGTGGACGGGCCGCACGGCCAAGTGCTGCTGCAGCGCGATGGCGACACCGAGCAGGACGCCATCGACCGCCTGCTGGAGCTGGGGCTGCTGGGCACCGAGGACGGCATGTTCGGCATTCCCGGCGACTGGCCGCAGCAGGACTGGCTGCACTGGGCCGACAACGGTTTCGAGGCGCTGCGCAGCGCCGGTTTTGCGCTCACGCTGGACGCGGCGCTGGACGGCTGGATCACCCACGCCGAAGCGCTGGACGTGCAGCTGCTGCCTGCTGGTGGCAATGGCAGCGATGGCAATGGTGGCGGTGGTGGCGGCAGTGCTGGCCACGCAGCGGGCGGGGCCGGCCCTGAAGCCGCCGGGGGCGCCACGTCGCCCTGGTTTGACC
>JAGOCN010000456.1 GCA_017998735.1 Giesbergeria sp. | reverse complement strand
GTGGGCATGGTTTTCTCTGCAAATGAATGGGGAAAAGAGCAGGGTCAGCGGGGCTGAAAAGCCGTCCGTGCACCCCGTGGCTCCAGGGTTTTCAAAAAAGCAGCTGACACTACAGGTAGTGGTTTTTTCTGCGTTGAACACTACCTGTAGTGTATCTCAGCCCCTTTAAGGTTGTCTGCTGGCAAACCGTTCCGGGTGGTTTGCAAGCCACTGCTGCGCGTCTGCAAGGCACCAGCGCAAAGGGCGCAGAGGGCGCAGAAATGCGGGATTGTGCAGGGGCGCAGAGCCCCGGCTGGGGCAAAAAATCACCTTGGGTGCCAAGTGCCTTTAATGCCTGAACACTTTGAAGCGATTTAGGGTGTGCGCTGTCTGGCCAGTCCGCTGCATGCCCCGCTGAAACCAGTTCTGCTGCAGGCGGCACGTTTTTTGGTCAAAAGTGCCTCTAGCGCATATGCAGACTGCGCCAGCAGCTCATGTTTTGATAGCAAAAGAAACTGCCTTGCGGGATGGGTTGCAGCAGTCCGGTCAAGGCAAAAATGCACCCTCACCCGCCACGCCAGAAGGAAAATGCCAGCCGCATCCCTGCAGGTCGGTTTTCAGCCTGCGCCAGTCAAACCCCGGCCCCGGATCGCATTTGCGCCCCGGCGCCACATGCTCATGGCCGGCCACATGGGCAATGGGGTAGCGCTGTGCCAGGTCGCGGCACAGGGCTGCAAGCGCTCTGTATTGGGCCGCTTCAAACCCATCGCCTTCCAGGCCTTCCAGCTCGATGCCGATCGAGTCGTCGTTGCACTGCGCGCGGCCCCGGTAGGACGACGCGCCGGCATGCCAGGCGCGCTGCCCGCAATCCACAAACTGCCACAGCGCGCCATCGCGCTGCACAAAGAAATGGGCCGACACCTGCATGCCGCGAATGCTTTGAAAGTACGGGTGCGCGTCCCAGTCCAGTCGGTTGCTGAAAAAGGCCTGCACGTTCCGGCCGCCGTATTCGCCCGGCGGCAGGCTGATGGAATGCAGCACCACCAGGTCGATGGCAGTACCCGAAGGGCGGGGGCCGAAGTTGGGCGAGGGCAGGTGCCTGGCATGGCGGTACCAGCCCCCCTGCCAGACGGGCGCGTCCGCAGGCGGCAATGCGGCGGGGTCAACCGGCTTCAGGGTCACTGGCGGCCTCCCCGTCGTTGGGCGCGGCAATGTTCAGGCGTGCAATGCGGTAGCGGATCTGGCGCAGGCTGATGCCCAGGCGGGCAGCGGTGGCGGTGCGGTTGAAGCCGGCTTCGCGCAGCGCCCGCACCAGCACTTCGCGCTCGTGCTGGTCCAGCCAGGCCTGCAGGTCGTGCGGCAGGGCGTCCGGAAGGGTGATGGCCAGCGCGCTCGGGGGCTGCAGGGTCTGCACTGCCGCAAAGCCGGCGGCATGGCCCGCCTGCTCCGCCAGGTCGGGGGTGGCGAAATCGACATGCAGCTGGCCTTCTTCTCCCAGCGCGATGGCGCGGTGCAGCAGGTTTTCCAGCTCACGCACATTGCCCTTGAGGGGGTGGCTGGCAATGGCCGCCAGGGCGCCGGGCGTGAGCGCCGGGGTGGCCATGCCGGAATCGGTGGCAATGCGTTCGAGCAGGGCCGCGCACAGGGCCGGCAGGTCTTCCCGGCGTTCCCGCAGGGGCGGGATCACGATCTCGATCACGTTCAGCCGGTAGTACAGGTCCTGCCGGAAGCGGCCGCTTTGCACATCGGCGCCAAGGTCGCGGTGGGTGGCGCTGATGATGCGCACGTCCACGGATTCCTCCTGCGTGGCGCCCAGCGGGCGCACGCTGCGCTCCTGGATGGCGCGCAGCAGTTTGGACTGCATGGCCAGCGGCAGGTCGCCAATTTCGTCCAGAAACAGCGTGCCTCCGCGGGCCGCCTGAAAGTAGCCGGGCCGGTCCTGCGCGGCGCCGGTGTAGGAGCCCTTTCGGGCGCCAAAGAACTCGGCTTCCAGCAGGTTTTCTGGAATGGCGCCGCAGTTGACGGCAATCAAAGGGCCGGCGGCGCGCTGGCTGCTGGCGTGCAGCGCCTGCGCCACCAGTTCCTTGCCCGTGCCCGACTCGCCGCGCACCAGCACCGGCGCCATGCTGCTGGCCACCCGGCCTACGCGGTGCTTGACGCTGCGCATGGCGGGCGATTCGCCCACCAGCCGGGCCAATGCGGCAATGGCCGGCCTGCTGGCAGCCAGCGGGACCGGTTCCGCAGCGCGCAGCGCGCCGCTGCGCTGGCCTGCGGCGCGTTCGGCCATCAGGCCGCCGCTGCCTTGCACCGCCGAGGCAGTCACCAGGCGAAACTGCTTGAGGTCCACCGGCTTGGTGAGGTAGTCAAAAGCGCCGGCGCGCAGTGTTTCCACCGCGTTTTCTGCCGACCCGTAGGCGGTGATGACAATGCAGCGCTCGCGCCGGTTCTGGTCGCGCAGCTCGACCAGCAGCTCCATGCCCAGGCCGTCCGGCAGGCGCATGTCGGTGATCACCACATCGAACTGCTGCTCCTGCAGCTGCTGGCGTGCCTCCTGCACCGTGGCAGCGGTTTGCACCCGGTGGCCTTCGCGCAGCAGGGTCAGTTCGTACAGCATGCGCAGGTCCGGCTCGTCGTCAACGACCAGGATGGAGGCGGCAGGGAC
>JAGOCN010000053.1 GCA_017998735.1 Giesbergeria sp. | reverse complement strand
GCCCCGCGCTCTTTGCTTTTCCTGCCTCCACCGTTTTTTCTCTTTTCCCCCGGTTTTTCCAAAGCGGGTTCTGCCACGCAGCACCCGTCTGAAACCCCCTCCAAGGAACCCCACCATGCACCCCCTTCTTCGCCGCTATTGCACCCTGGGCGCTGCCCTGTTGACCGCCGGACTGCTGTCCGCCTGCGCCAGCCGCGCCCCGCTGCCTTCGCTGGAGCAGGCGCGCAGCACCGTCGAGCGCACCAGTGCCGATCCGGCCGTGGGCCGCTATGCCCAGCTTGAACTCAAGGAAGCACGCGATGCGCTGGCCCGTGCCGACCAGGCCTGGAACAAGGACCACGACCAGACCGAGACCAACCACCTGGCCTATGTGGCCGAGCGCCGCGCCGAAATCGCCAGCAACACCGCCCGTGCCCGCGACCTGGAAGCGCAGGTGCAGCAGACCGGCAGCGAAACCGACCGCCTGCGCCTGCAGGCCCGCACCACCGAGGCCGAGCTGGCCACGCAGCGCGCCCAGGAGGCCACGCGCAATGCCCAGCTGTCACAGCAGCAGGCCATGAGCGCCGAGCAGCGCGCCCGCCAGCAGCAGCAGGCCGCCACCGCCGCCCAGGACCGGGTGCGTGCGCTGGAAGGCCAGCTGCGCGACCTGGAAGCGCAGCAGACCGAGCGCGGCCTGCTGGTCACGCTGGGCGATGTGCTGTTTGCCTTTGACAAGGCCGAGCTGTCGGCCCAGGCTGCCCCGCGCATGGACAAGCTGGCCAGCTTTCTGAAGCAGTTTCCGGACCGCAAGGTGCTGATCGAAGGCTTCACCGACAGTGTCGGCAACGACAGCTACAACCTGTCCCTGTCCGAGCGCCGTGCGCAGGCCGCCGGCGATGCGCTGGTGCAGCGCGGCATCGACCGCGCCCGCATTGCGTCCCGCGGCTTTGGCAAGAGCCACCCGGTGGCCGACAACGGCTCGCCCGAAGGCCGCGCCATGAACCGCCGCGTGGAAATCGTGATTGCCGACGAACAGGGCAATTTGCGCGGCCGCTGATCCCGGCGCTTTGAAACGCGTGCAACGCCAGCAGGGCTTTTGCCTGCTGGCGTTTTCCGTTGGGTTTTTGACGCTGGGTGTTGTTGGCTGTGAAGCTTTCGGAGCAGCGCGACACAGCCCCGCCCAGCTGGCTTTAAAACCCGGTTCCCGGCTGCGCCACAAACGCTGCTTCTTCGGCCGTGCTGGTGCGGCCCAGCGCCGCGTTGCGCTGCGGAAAGCGGCCAAAGCGGGCAATGACCTGCTGGTGTTTGTGCGCAAATTCCAGCGCACTGGAGAGCACCGGTTGCGTCTCGGGCGTGGCCTGCGCAGCCAGCTGCGTGAACAGCGCCACGCTGCGCGCCTGCAGGGCAGGGTCTTCGGCATGCTCCAGCGGCAGCGCCAGAAAAAACCGTGCCAGCGGCGCCACGGCCTCCCAGTGGCCGTTGTCCTGCGCTTGCAGCGCCAGGGCCAGCGCCTGGGCATCACCGGCAAAGCTCTCCGGCTGGCCGCGCCAGGCGTTGCGGCTGAACTGGTCGAGCAGCAGCACCAGCGCCAGGCGCCCGTGGGCGGTGTCTGCCCAGCCGTCCAGCCGGCCGGCGCGGGCGTCCTGCACCCAGGCGCCAAAGCGGCTGCGGATTTCCTGGTCCAGCGCGTCCGACTTGGTGAACCACAGCGCCTGGCGCGTGAGGGCCGACGCATCGGTGGGCACGGGCGCGCCCAGCCAGAACTCCAGCACCGTGGCAATGCGCGGGTCTGCAGAAGCGGCAGCGGCCGCAGTGTCAGTAGCAGCAGAAACGTTTGAAGGCGAGGAAAACGTGTCGGGATGGGCCATGGCGGCAGTCCTTCCTTTGCAAAACCCGCAGGGTAGCGGCCAGCGCATTTTTGCCCTGACCGACCTGCAGCCATTCAACAGGCAACATCGGTTTTTGCTATTGAAAGAGGAGCTGCTGGCGCAAGCTGTACCTGCGCTGGAAGCACTTTTGCCTGATTGGCGACATGCCTCAGACAGACCATGGCTGGCTGCAAACGCAGCGCGCAACCTTCCGGCAATGGGGGTCAGAGCCCGAGTTTCTCTGCGCGAAATCGTGATCTGACCCCCATTGCCTGCGCCGGTGGTGTGCGTTGTCTTGTCTGAGATGTGCCACTGGTCAGGCACTTTTTGCCAAAAATCCAAATGTGCAACACCAGCACCGCCAGCCCGACACCGCTTCAGGACTTGGCAAATGGCCGGCTGAGAAAGCGCGAGCCGCGTTCGCCAAAGCGCCAGGGCACGTCCACCGCTTTGGAAATGCCGATGCGTGGCCCCGCCAGCACGGCATCTGCGGGCAGCAGCAGTGCAGCAGGCGCCGTGCCGGTGCTGCGCGCCGGCTCCAGCAGCGCAAACGGCGGTGCATTCAGAGGCGCGCCGTTGCAGCGCGCATCAATGCCCAGCGCCTGGGTCAGCCGGCCGGGGCCGGCGCACAGCAGGCGCAGGTTGTCCAGCCCTCGGCGTGCGCGCATCTGCGCCAGGCCGTGCGTGGGCTCCAGCGCCCGAACCAGCACACCGGCGCCATGGCCGGCTTCGCGACAAACGGTGTTCACGCACCAGTGCAGCCCGTACGAGCGGTACACATAGGCGTGGCCCGCCGGGCCGAACATGGCGGCGCAGCGCGGTGTGGGGCCGGCGTAGGTGTGCGATGCCGGGTCGCTCTGGTCGTAGGCCTCGGTTTCCACAATGCGCCCGCCCACGCCGTCCACCAGCAGCGTGACGCCCAGCAGGCGCTGCGCCACCCCATGCGCGTCGGCGGTGAAGTCGATATCGGCAGGCACCAGCAGCGGCAGCGGGCTGTCTGGCAGGGGCTGCCCTGCGGGCAGTGCGGCAGCGCGGGCCGGGGCAGCAGCAGCGCCAGCAGCAGAAGGAGAAGAAAAACGGGGCATGCAACCAGTCTGCCAGAGGCCCGGCGCCCTGCGGCCCTGGACCCTTTGCGCGATGGGGAAAGCGCGGCTGCAGGCCACCAGCGGTCTGCGCTGCTTCCCAAAAACCCGTAGCGCACGCAGGCGCTGGCAGGCATTGCGTGGCCGGGGGCGGTGCGGCCGGCACAATGGCAGCGCCGCCGCCTTTGTGCGGCACTTTTTTTTGGGACAGCCAAAGCGGGCGCTTTCACAGCGCAGCGCCGCTGGCAAAGGTGGATTGCGATGGGAACGGGAATGGGATCGATGGCCCTGGGGCCGGTGGTGCTGCCGGCCGACATGGTGCTGCTGCTGGCCACCGTGGTGCTGGCCCTGGTGGCCGCCAAGCTGCTGCACAAGCGCCTGGGCGCCGATGTGGAGCCGCTCATCTGGCGCGTGCTGGTGCTGTCGCTGCTGGCCACGCGGCTGGGCTTTGTGCTGGAATTTGCCGCGCTGTATGCCGATGCGCCATTGGAGGTGCTGAACGTGCGCGATGGCGGCTGGGAGCCGGTGGCCGGCTGGGCAGCGGCCTGGGCCTTTACCGCCTGGCTGGCCTGGCGCCGGCCATTGCAGCGCCGCGCGCTGGGCAGCGTGCTGCTGGTGGCCACGGCGGTGTGGTGGGGCGGCGGCTGGGCGCTGCAGCAGACCAGCGGCGGCGCGCCCGCGCCCCGCCTGCCCGACATTGCCTTGACCACGCTGGAGCTGCGGGAGCAGCCCCTGGCCCGCTTTGCCGGCCAGCCGGTGGTGCTGAACCTGTGGGCCAGCTGGTGCGGCCCCTGCCAGCGCGAAATGCCGACGCTTGAACGCGCCCAGCAGCGCTACCCCGGCGTGCATTTCGTGTTTGCTAACCAGGGCGAATCGGTGGAGCAGGTGCAGCGCTACCTGGCCCTGAAGGGCCTGGCGCTGGAGCACGTGCTGCTGGACCGCCATGGCCAGGTGGCGCGCCATTTTCAGCAGCGCGCCCTGCCCACCACGTTCTTTTTTGATGCCGACGGCACGCTGGTGGACACCCGCACCGGCGAGCTGTCCGACGCCACCCTGGCCCAGCGCCTGGCGCGCTGGCCCGAGGCGGCGGCCGCGCCGGCAGCGGGCACGGCCCCGGCGCCTGCCACCGCAACCGCAACCCCAACCGCATCACCGGCGCCGCAACCACTGGCGCCGTCCCCCGCCAGTGCGGGTGCCAGCGCTGGTGCACCATCGACCCCATGAACCACGACACCGCCTCCACCGTCTCCACTGCTGCCACCGCTTCGGCCACGGCGCAAAACCACGGCACGGCGCCCGTGCTGCGCACCGTGCTGCACGCGCCCAGCAGCGAAGCCTTTGCCCGCGCCCGCAGCAATGCCCGCAACCTGCGCCGCGAAGCGCCGGACGCCGAGGTGCGCATCGTGCTCAACGCCGACGCGGTGGCCGCTGCGCTCGACACCCCGCACCCGCACACCGACCCGTTCACCTGGCTGTGCCCCAACACGCTGGCGCATTCCGGCCGCAGCGCGCCGGCAACGCTGCAGGTGCTGCCCGTGGGCGCCGTGCTGGCGCTGGCGCAATGGCAGCAGCAGGGCTGGATTTACCTGAGCGCCTGAGTGCCTGAGCGCCGACCGGGTGCCCGCACCTTGGGCCGGTTGACTGTCTGAACGCATGAGGCGGTTTTTGGCGGGCGGGCGGGCGGGTCGCACGCAGGGCCAACAGCTGGTTTGCCACAGGCTGGCGGATTTTGGCAAAAAGTGCCTTCAGCCCAGGCGCAGACTGCGCCAGCAGCTCACTTTTTCATAGCGAATTTGCCAGCTGCACTGGTGCCAGCCGCACGGTTGCCAGCCACCCTGCGCACCCTGCAGGCGCCCACCAGCCAGCCCATGGCCAGCGCCACCAGCACCGCGGTCACTTCGGGCGTGCGGGTGGGCAGGTGGCGCTGCAGCGCTTCGCACCCCAGGGCCAGCAGCGCCGCGCACAGGGTCGCGCCCGGCAGCTGTGCGCCGCCCCGCACCAGGCCCCAGACGATGGCGCCAAGGCACAGCCCTTCCAGCGCCCGCGTGGCCACGGCCGCCTGCAGCGTGCTGGACAGGGACGAGGCAAACGGCACCCACACCATCGGCGCCGGCACTGTGCGCCATGCCCAGGGCCACACGGCTTCGAGCAGGTAGGTCAGCAAGGCCGCCGCTGCCATGGCCCGCCAGCGCATGCCGGGTGCACACCCGTCCAGCCCGCGCCACAGCAGCCAGCCCAGCGCAATGCCCGCCACCACCGCCGCGCCGGGCCGCTGGTCCATCACCAGAAACTTGCCGGCCAGCACCAGCGCCGCCGCCAGCAGCGCGGCCCTGCGCGCCCGGTGTGCCAGCCCCACACTGCGCGCCAGCTGCGCCACGGCCGACAGGCCCAGCAGCGCCATGCCCGCATGCAGCGCCATGCGGCGCGGCTGCCAGGGCGCCGTCAGCCACAGCGACTTGAGGTTGTGCCAGACCGAAGACAGCGACAGCGACGGCACCAGCGGGTACAGCTCGGCCACCACCCACAGGGCGATCAGCACCAGCGCAAACCGGTCGGCACCGGCCCAGTGCGGCTGGCGCACCAGCAAATGCCCCAAGCGCCAGCGTGCCAGCGCCCCCGCGCCTCCGCCCAGCGCGCAGCCCGCCAGGTTGAACACCACGTCCGACAGCGCCGGCGTGCGCGGCAGAAAACGCTGCAGCCACTGCAGCGCGCCGGCCAGCGCCACCGCCAGCACCAGCCAGACCAGCGCATGGCGCCAGGGCCGGGCGCGCGCCGCGCCGTCCCAGCCCAGCAGGGCGCCCAGGGGCAGAAACAGCAGGACGTTTTCCACCAGGTCGGTCAGCCCGACGGGGCCGCCCCAGACAAAGGCCTGCGGCGCCGCAAAATTCCAGCGGAACGGAAACAGCGAGCCGTAGACGATCAGCAGCAGCACCAGCCCCACCGCCACCGCAAAGCTCTTGCGGGAGGCAGAAGGGGGCGATGGATGAGCAGAAGAAGAAACAGCAGAAGAAAAAGAGGACACCACGGACTGCACCGGCGCTTTGGGCGCTGTAAAGGGCCAAGGAAGAAAAAGAAAAAGACGGCCAACAAGGCGAACCAACCACCGGCATCCTGCCCGAATGGCACGCCCTGCCCGCCTTTGCCAGGTTTTGCCTGCACGCGCACGCTGCCAGAACCGCTGAATTGCCCAGGCGCACCGTGCCCACCCTGCGCTCTCTTGCGCCATGCCTAGAAGGCAGGCCACTCTCTGCATCGGGCGAAGGAAAACCGGCGCGGGCAGGCCGTCCGGCACCTGCATTTATCTATTCACTGCAAGGCGGTTTGCCACTGGCAGGGCCATTTCTTATCTATTCATAAAATGGCGCCATGCACACCTCTCCTTGCCGCACCGACCAGCTTCTGCAAGCCCTGCGCCGCCAGCAGGGTGTGGCCACCAGCGCCGAGCTGGCGGCCGCGCTGGGCGTCAGCCAGCCGACGGTCTCGCGCGCGCTGGCGCCGCTGCTGCAGTCGGGGCAGGTGCGCAAGGCGGGCGCGGCGCGCTCGCAGCGCTACCTGCTGCCGCGCCGGGTGCGGGACGTGGGCGACGAGGTGCTGCTGATGCGCGTGGACACGCACGGCCGCCCCGGCCCGTTTGGCCGCATGGTGCCGCTGCAGGGCGGCGCCTTCTGGGTGGACGAGGAAGACGGGGTGAGCGAACTGCACGACAGCCTGCCGTGGTTTTTGGCCGACATGCGGCCGCAGGGCTTCATGGGACGCAACTTCGCGCACACGCACCCCGAACTGGAACTGCCCGGCGACCCGCGCCACTGGTCGGACGACGACGTGCTGCGCGCCCTGGCGCTGGGCGGCGAGGACCTGCCCGGCAACCTGCTGGTGGGCAGCGCGTCGCTGCAGCGCTTTTACCAACTGCCCGGCCAGCTGGCCCGTGCGCAGTCGCCGCTGGACTACCCGCAGCTGGCGCAGCAGGCGCTCAAGGGCACCTTGCCCGGCTCGTCGGCCGGCGGCGAGCAGCCCAAGTTCTGCTGTGTCATTGGCAGCAGCACTGAAACCGGCAGCGGCCAGAACGCACGCAGCGTCATCGTCAAGTTTTCCAGCGCCGGCACCGGCCCGGACGACGAGCGCACCCGCGACCTGCTGCTGTGCGAGCACCTGGCCCTGCAGGTGCTGGCCCGCGCCGGCCTGCCCGCCGCCGCATCGCAGGTGTTTGTGCAGGCGGGCCGGGTGTTTCTGGAATCCGAGCGCTTTGACCGGCACTCGCCCTGGCAGCCCGAAGCGGCGCCGGGTGCGCCCGCCCTGCCGCCGGGCCGCATCGGCATGGTGTCGCTGCTGGTGTACGACGCGCAGTACGTGGGCGAAATGGACACCTGGGCCGCCACCGCAGAGCGCATGCGGGCGCGCGGCCTGCTGCGCCCCGAGGACGCGCGCACGCTGCGCCTGCTCGACGCCTATGGCCGGCTGATCGGCAACACCGACCGGCACTACGGCAACATCTCGCTGGTGCTGGTGGGCGACGACTGGCACCTGTCGCCCACCTACGACATGCTGCCGATGCTCTACATGCCGATAGCCGGCGAAGTGGTGGCGCAGGAACTGGGGGTAGAAAAAATGGTGCCGACGGCCCATGTGCTGGATGTGTGGAGCGAGGCGCAGGCGCTGGCGCTGGCGTTCTGGCAGGCGGTGGAGCGGGACGAGCGGGTTTCTGGCGGGTTCAGGGAGCTGGCGCGGGGGAATACGGCGGCGCTGGCGGCGGTGTTGGGAAATTCAATAAACCAATGAAAACGGCTGCGTCGGGCGATTTACGGCGCAGAAACAGCAGGTCGCTGGCATGACTGGCTAGGCATCGTCCTTTGGTACGGACTTCAGCCCGTTCTCTATCAGCCCTTCGATGATGTCGGATCCCGCATAACCAGCAGCCATGAGCATAAAGATGAAATCCGCATCGATTTGGGATGATCCTTGCCACTTCACCACCGCAGTGATCAAGCCAGCCATTGCTCCCAAAACGATGCTTGTCCAGAATTTCCTGTGATCAAAAGGAATTTTTGTTTTGGTTGCAAGACTCTTGTCATGCATCTTCTTGAACCCGATTCCAACCCTTACAAGTTGCCCTGCGGTTCCAAGCAGGAAAGCGAGCAGCAGATAGCCGAGCCATTCGGTCGCAGACATATTTTCCTTTCTGAAACGTGACCAGTCTTGAGCGGCGCTTGGCGCAATGCACACCGCACCACCCCACAGGCCTTGTCTGGCGCTTGCGAGCCAGATTGGCGGTTCAAGAATCCTGCAGCAGGCTGGCGGCCTGCTTCAATGCATTGAATTTTTATTGCATTTGGACTTGAAACCGCTCTGCAACACAAAACAGCGCTTTGGTTCAAAAACAATAGCTGCTGGCGCTTGCTGCACAAGGGGCAGAGGCCAAAAAGACCCAAATTCTTCAAACCTGCATTGTGCTGTACAGCCCCCGCCCGGCGTGGCCTGCGCAATAAGGCTGCGGCTGAGGCACCGCCTTCAGCGCTCCTTCGGCCCGTAAAAGCATCCCCCAGCGCCTTCG
>JAGOCN010000455.1 GCA_017998735.1 Giesbergeria sp. | reverse complement strand
ACTGCCAGCTGTACGAGGGCGACAACGTGGAGGACAGCATCCACCGCAGCAAGGCGGTGGGCGAGCCGCCGCTGCTGCTGCCGTTTTCGGTGTTCTTTGCGATCCGCGATGCCGTGTCGGCGGCGGGTGGCCACCGCGCCGACCCGCCCCTGATGGCGCCTGCCACCAGCGAGTCGATCCTGCGCGCCATCACGGCGGTGCAGGCGGGGATAGAGCTGTAACTATGGCCACACTGCGCGACACCGCTGCCTGCTGGCTGTCCACCGGCGAGCAAGCCATGGTGGTAGAGGTACTGGATGCGCGTGGCTCGGTGCCACGCGGCAACGGCACGCGCATGCTGGTCAGCCGTATGCAGTTGGCCGGCACTGTGGGCGGCGGACACTTGGAACTCAAGGCGATAGAACAGGCGCGTGCCCTGCTGACTGGCCAGGGCCGAGCGCCCCTGTCGGTGCATTTTCCGCTGGGGCCGGCGCTGGGCCAGTGCTGCGGCGGCGCGGTGACGCTGGGCTTTGCACTGCTGGACGCGGCCGCGCTGGCCGCCTGGCCGCAAGCAGCGCCGCGTTTTCACCTGCAGCTGTACGGCGCCGGCCATGTGGGCCGCGCCATTGTGCGGGCGCTGGCGCCGCTGCACTGCATGGTCGACTGGATCGACGAGCGCGAGGAAGAATTCCCCGCCACCTTTTACCCGCACGGCGGCCCCTGGCCGGCGCACATCCGCAAGGTTTGCGTGGACACGGTGGAGGCCGAGGTGAACACCGCCCCGCCCGGCGCCTTCTATCTGGTGCTGACCCACCAGCACGACCTGGACCTGCGCATCAGCGAAGCCATCCTGCGGCGTGGCGACTTTGGTTTTTTTGGGCTGATCGGGTCCAAGACCAAGAAGCACCGGTTCATTCACCGTTTCGAGCAGCGCGGCATAGCGGCGGACTCCATTGCCCGCATGACCTGCCCGATTGGCGTGGGCGGCATTAACGGCAAGGAGCCGGAGGTGATTGCCGTGGCCGTGGCGGCGCAGTTGCTGCAGGTGTTTGGCGCAGGACAACGGCCACAGAGCGCTGACCTCCTGCACTCTGCAACCCAGGCTCTGGCGGTCTGAGACGGCACCGACGGCACTCGCTGTCCGCTGGTCGCTAGCTGCACGGGCAGGCCCACGATAGGCCCTATTGCCCCCAGCAACCCGGTGCAAAGCCGGGCCGCTAAAATTGCCGATTCCCCACCGACCGCCCATTTCACGGCACCTTTTTGTGGGTGCCGTTTTCACGGGCAGGCCTTGCGGCCTTGCCTTGTTCTCTCTTCTTTTCCGACCCCCATCCCCATGAGCGACACCCCTGCCCAACCCGGCCTTGCCAGCCTGTCCAAATCGTTTGAGCCTGCCGCCATTGAAGCCCAGTGGGGGCCGGAATGGGAGGCGCGTGGCTATGGCCGGGCGGGTGTGCGCGGCACGGGCGTGGCGCAGGCAGATGCAGCGTCTTTTTCTGTCCAGCTGCCGCCGCCGAATGTCACCGGCACGCTGCACATGGGCCACGCGTTCAACCAGACCATCATGGACAGCCTGACGCGCTACCACCGCATGAAAGGCGATAACACTGTCTGGGTGCCCGGCACCGACCATGCCGGCATTGCCACGCAAATCGTGGTCGAGCGCCAGCTGCAGGATGCGGGCGTCAGCCGCCACGACCTGGGCCGCAAGAACTTTGTCTCCAAGGTGTGGGAATGGAAAGAGCAGTCCGGCAACACCATCACCACGCAGATGCGCCGCATGGGCGACAGCGTGGACTGGAGCCGCGAGTACTTCACCATGGACGAAAAGCTGTCCAAGGTGGTGACCGAGACTTTTGTAAAGCTGTACGAACAAGGCCTGATTTACCGGGGCAAGCGCCTGGTGAACTGGGACCCGAAACTGCAGTCGGCCGTGTCGGACCTGGAGGTCGAGAGCGAGGAGCGCAATGGCCACATGTGGCACATCCTCTACCCCTTCAGCGACGGACCGCAGCACGATGCCGAGGGCGGCGAATTGCGCGGCATGCACATTGCCACGACCCGCCCAGAGACCATGCTGGCCGATGGCGCCCTGTGCGTACACCCGGACGATGCGCGCTACCAGCATCTGGTGGGAAAGATGGTGGATTTGCCGCTGTGCAACCGCCAGATTCCCATCATTGCCGACGATTTTGTGGACATGGCCTTTGGCTCGGGCTGCGTCAAGATCACTGGCGCGCACGACTTCAACGACTACGCCTGCTCGCTGCGCCACGATCTGCCGCTGATCACCATTTTTACGCTCGATGCCAAGATCAACAGCAACGGCCCGGCGGCTTACCAAGGCCTGGACCGTTATGACTGTCGCAAGGCGGTACTGGCCGACCTTGAAACCCAGGGCTTTCTGGAAAAGGCGGTGCCGCACAAGAACATGGTTCCCATCTGCACCCGCACCGGCCAGGTGGTGGAACCGATGCTCACCGACCAGTGGTTTGTGGCCGTCAACAAGGTCGGCGCGGGCGACGCCACCGGCAAAAGCATTGCGCAAAAAGCCATTGACGCGGTGCATGGTGGCGAAGTTCGATTCGTGCCAGAAAACTGGGTCAACACCTACGACCAGTGGATGAACAACATCCAGGACTGGTGCATCTCGCGCCAGCTGTGGTGGGGCCACCAGATTCC
>JAGOCN010000454.1 GCA_017998735.1 Giesbergeria sp. | reverse complement strand
GCCAGCGTGGCCGGGTTGCAGCTGACATAGACGATGCGCTGCGGCGGTGTCCAGCCGGACTCCACCACAGCAGCGGGCAGCGGCGGCGCGCCTTCGGCACCCAGCCGCGCCTGTTCAATGTCGGCCAGCGCCTGGCACAGCGCCAGCGCGCCTTCGCGCGGCGGGTCCACCAGCCACTTGTCGGCGCTGCCATCGGCCACCAGCATTTCGGGCGCCATGTCAAACAGGTTGCGCGCTACAAAATCAGTAGCTGCCAGCGCTTGCCCCGCCTGCCTTTGGGCCTGGTTTGACTTGTAATTTTCAAGCGAGCGTGCCACCAGCATGGCGCTGCCCTCAATGCCCAGCACCTCGCGTGCCTGGGTGGCCAACGGCAATGTGAAATTGCCCAGGCCGCAAAACCAGTCAATCACGCGCTCGTGCTTTTGCACGTCCAGCAGGCGCAGCGCCCGCGCCACCAGCACGCGGTTGATGTGCGGGTTGACCTGCGTGAAATCGGTGGGCCTGAACGGCATGGTGATGCCGTATTCGGGCAGCGCATACGACAGCGGTTCGCCGCCCGCGTCCAGCAGCGCCACGGTGTCCGGCCCCTTGGACTGCAGCCACCACTGCACGCGGTGCGCAGCGGCAAAGTCACGCAGCTTTTGCACATCGCCATCGCACAGGGGCTCCAGATGGCGCAGCACCAGCGCGGTCACGCTGTCGCCGCAGGCCAGTTCGATCTGCGGAATGGTGTTGGCGGCGTCCATGGACGCAATCAGCGCACGCAGCGGCATCAGCAGCGCGCTCACATGCGGCGGCAGCACCGGGCAGACCTGCATGTCGGCCACATAGCGGCTTTTGCGCTCGTGAAAACCCACCAGCACCGTGCCTTTCTTGACCACATGGCGCACCGACAGCCGGGCGCGGTAGCGGTAGCCCCAGGCCGGGCCTTCAATGGGGCGCAGCAGCATCTCGGGCCGCACCTTGCCCAGGTGCCACAGCGCGTCTTCCAGCACGCGCTGCTTGACAGCCACCTGCGCGGCCGGGTGCAGGTGCTGCATCTTGCAGCCGCCGCAAGCGCCGGTGTGCAGTCCAAAATGCGGGCAGCCCGGCTGCACGCGCTGGGACGAGGTGCGGTGCAGCTCGGTCATCTCGGCCATTTCCCAGCTTTTCTTGGACCGGAAACTGCGCACGCTGACGCGTTCGGTGGGCAGCGCGCCGTCGATGAACACCACCTTGCCATCGGGCCGGTGCGCCACGCCCTGGGCGTCCAGGTTCAGCGACTCCACCTCCAGCCAGGCGGGCGGCGGGGATGCGGTCTCGGTTGCAGGCGCTGCGCTGGCAGGGCCGTCCGCGCAGGCATTGGAAAGGGAAGGGGCGGCAGGTGCAGGACGGGCCTGGTCTGGCGCGGGCATTTCAAGGGTTTCGCTCATGCCGCGATTGTCGCAAAGCGCGGACCAGGCCGGGCGGCAGGCGCCGCCGGCCCGGTCTGGACAGGCCCGCGCAGGCTGGCACCAGTGCGCGCCACCGGCACCGGGCGCCGGCAAACGGCTTTTGTTTCAGGTCAGCCGCGCGCCGCGCGCGGGGCGCGCATGGAAGACGGGCCGGTCAGCATGCCGCTGCGCTGCAGCAGGTTGACCTCGAAATCGCAGCCGTAATTGTCGGGCGAGAACACCAGCGTGGCGCCGCGCGCCAGCACCGGCACGGTCTGGTGCAGCTGGTAGGACAGGTTCACCGGCGGCTCGGTGGAGCGGTAGAGCACCTGCTGCGAAGCGCTGTACACCACATAGCACGAGGCGCTGGCCGCGGTGCTGAAAAGAGCGCCGGCACAGGCCAGGGCAAGGGAAGAAAAGGCAAGGGCTGGGCGCATGGTGCGGGTCTCCTGAAGGCGGGGGGTTGTGTGGGCGGGGCGGGCTGGCTGTCTTGAACTGGTCGGGCTTGGCTTGGCCCCGGTCGCCATGCGGTGCATTGTCAGCCGGTTCCAGGGCCGTGGCACGCACAACGGGGCGCAGGCCGACACCGGGTTGCGCACAACATACAAAAAGACACCTTTTTTGAATGGCTTTTTTGCGGGCTTCTGGTGCCTGAGCGGAGTTGCCGGTGCGGGTGGTGAGTAGCAGCCTTTTGGCTGAATGGCGGGCCGCACGCAAACTCTGCAGCCTGTTCACTGCAGGCTGGCAACCCAGGAATCAGGGCCAAAATTCCTGGTTAGGTGGCATGCCTCAGACAGGGGGTGGCAGGCTGCCTGCAAACGCAGTGCCCAGCATTCCGACCCCCAAAGACTGCGCAGTTAGTGCGCGTTGTCTGAAGCTGGTCAATGTTCAGGTAAAAACAGCCTCTAGCGCATATCCAGCCTGCGCTAGCAGCTCCTTTTTTAATAGCAAAACCAGGATTTGCTGCAAATGGACTGCAGACAAACTGCAAACCGTTCAGGGCAAAGACACACTGCCATCGCACTGCGCCGCCAGCCAGCCGCGCAGGCTGTTGATGAACGCCCAGCCCTGCACGCGTGGCAGGTCCTGCAGCCGCACCACTGCTTCCTGCACCCGCCCTTCGCGCAGCGCCACGGCGCGGCCCACGCCGGGCAGCAGACCGCAAGGCAGCGGCGGCGTCACCCAGCGGCCGTCCAGCAGTACGGCGATATTGCCAAAGGTGCCTTCGGTGATTTCGCCGGCCGCGTTCCAC
>JAGOCN010000453.1 GCA_017998735.1 Giesbergeria sp. | reverse complement strand
GCCGCTCGCCGCACACCGCCACCGCCGAGGATCTGCGCCGCTTCCAGTTGCACCTGGTGGACACCGGCAGCGGCCCAGTCACCATCAACGCCACCATCACCGGGCTGAAGTTCTTCTTTGACATCACGCTGGGCCGGCCGGAGCTCATGCTCAAGATGACGCATGTGGCTGTGCCGCGCAAGTTGCCGGTGATCCTGAGCCCCGAGGAAGTCGGCCGCCTGATCGCTGCCGCGCCCAACCTCAAGCACCAGGCTGCCATGTCGGTGGCCTATGGCGCGGGCCTGCGCGTCAGCGAGGTCGTCTCGCTCAAGGTCGGCGACATCGATGGTGAGCGCATGACCTTGCGCGTGGAGCAGGGCAAAGGTCGCAAGGATCGCTATGCCATGCTCAGCCCGGTGCTGCTGGAGCGGCTGCGCGCCTGGTGGAGGCTGGGCCACGCCCAGGGCAAGATCCGCCACGGTGGTTGGCTGTTCCCTGGCCTGGACCCCACCGACCACGTCACCGCGCGTCAGCTCAACCGCGCTGTGCACCTGGCCGCCGCCACGGCCGGCATCGACAAGCGCATCACCCCGCACGGCCTGCGCCATGCCTTTGCCACCCATCTGCTGGAGCAGAGGGTCGATATCCGCGTCATCCAGGTGCTGCTCGGGCACAAGCGGCTGGACACCACGACCCTGTACGCTGCCGTGGCCACCGACCTGCTGCGCCGGGTCATCAGCCCGCTGGATCACACGTGCGCCAAGCCCGCAGGCGAACCAGCGCCCGAACCTGCACCGCAGCCGCCAGCCCTGTAGTCGTACGCCATCGTGCAGGCGCGACCCGCCCTGGAGGTCGCCGACATCTTCCGTGCCCATGGACCCGCCTGGCGTGACGCCCAGCGCGGTCACCTGAGCCTGGCGCAGCTCAAGGTGATGTCGGCCATCACCCAGTGCCGCACAGCGGCACTGGGTGGCCATGTCCTGCGCTGCGACGGGTGTGGCCTGGATCAGGTTTCGTACAACTCGTGCCGCAACCGGCACTGCCCGAAGTGCCAGAGCAGCGCGGCCAAGCGGTGGCTGGATGCGCGCCAGGCCGATCTGCTGCCGGTGGAGTACTACCACGTGGTCTTCACGCTGCCGGCGCCGATCGCCGACATCGCGTACCAGAACAAGGCGGCGCTGTACGGCTTGCTGTTCGACATCGCGGCGCAGACGCTGCAGCGTATCGCAGCCGATCCCAAGCACCTGGGCGCCCACATCGGCGCCACGCTGGTGCTGCACACCTGGGGCTCGGCACTGACGCACCATCCGCATGTGCACGGCATCGTGCCAGGCGGCGGGTTGGCGCCCGACGGCAAGACTTGGGTCGCCTGCCGCCCGGGGTTCTTCCTGCCGGTGCGCGTGCTGTCGCGGCTGTTCAGGCGCCGCTTCCTGGAGGAGCTGCAGCGGCTGCACGATGGCGGCGCACTCAGGTTCTTCGGCGAGCACGCGGCGCTGGCCGAAGCCGCTGCATTCAAGGCCTGGCTGGCGCCGCTGCGCCAGTGCGAGTGGGTGGTCTATGCCAAGCGGCCATTCGCCGGACCGCAGGCGGTACTGGCCTACCTGTCGCGCTACACGCACCGCGTGGCCATCTCCAACAGCCGGCTGCTCGCGATGGACGAGCGCGGCGTCACCTTCCGCTGGAAGGACTATCGAGCCAAAGACGGCGCCAAGGGCAAGAAGCGCCACAAGGCGATGACGCTGAGCCCGCAGGAGTTCATGCGCCGCTTCCTGCTGCATGTGCTGCCGGGCGGCTTCCACCGGATCCGGCACTACGGCCTGCTGGCCAACAGCAACCGGCGGGACAACCTGGCGCTGGCGCGCCAGTTGTTGCAGGTGACATCGCCACCGCCCGAAGCGGCGGCCGACGATGGGTCGGACTCGCCACGTCCGACCTTCGTCTGCGCGCACTGCGGCCACGCGATGAGGGTACTGCAGGTCTTCTTGCGCGACTGCTCGATTCGGGCGCCGCCGGCACCATGACCACGCTCGAACACCGCCGATCAACTCGACGCTGGACATGGCGTGCGGTGGGCTGCTGCGTGCGTCGCTTGGTCAGCGTCTTCGCAGGCTCGGCTAAGAGCTGCTGTTGTATCGAAGTGGCACACGGATGGGCGCCTGCGGTCATCGATGAGGTGTCGATGCTCAGTCATAGGCAGCCAACTCGCGACGCCAGCGCAGAGCAATCACCATAGCCACCGCGCTCGACTACTACCGTGGCGCTCGCCGCGGTTTCCTCCCTCGAGGCTTATGCAACACCTGCCCGACGGCAGTGCGGGTGCTCGACCGCCTGTGCGGCTGGGCAGGTGTCACACAAGCCTTAACAACTGCCGCCAGACAGCTTCCAATTTCAACTGATCCTTATAGCCGGACCCTGCCAGCTATGACCAGCAGGCTGAGCGATCAATCCGGGCTGGGCCGAATGCCGTTTTCCAACTGACGCAGCGAGGCTCCCGGACGAAGCTGCCCGCATGTTCGCTGATTCGTCAGCACATGCCAGCAGCCATGGGTTCCAGGCTGCCGTGGGTTCTTCCCGCGTAACCCGCCAGTCCGTATCGCATCAAGTCTGCGGACGCGCGTCCCCGTGACGCCGATGCTTTTTATCCACCGCGTGCGGGAGCTGCCATCCCGTGAGGGACAAGGCCTCGCTT